>SLMM01000120.1 GCA_007133565.1 Bacteroidales bacterium | reverse complement strand
ATGCACAGTGATGTTCCCCCGGCCGGCCGGATCCATAGCTCCAACGATGTTATCAACAGGATATGGGAGGCCGGCAACAGCTCTTACCTGGCAAACCTCTTTGGGTACCCGACCGACTGTCCCCAGAGGGAAAAGCTGGGATGGACCGGCGACGGCCATATTGCTGTTGAGACTGGCTTGTTCAATTTTGACGGGATCACCGTATATGAAAAATGGATAGCCGACCATCGCGATGAACAGCAGCCCAACGGGGTGCTGCCTGCAATAATTCCCTCAAGCGGATGGGGATACCACTGGGCGAATGGAGTGGACTGGACCTCGAGCCTTGCGATAGTTCCCTGGAACATCTATATGTTCTATGGTGACAGCAGGCTGCTGGAAAAGACATATGACAATATTGTAAGGTATGTTGATTATATTGACTATCGTTATCCGGAGGGGGTAACGGACTGGGGGCTGGGGGACTGGGTGCCGGTGCGCTCCCGGGCAGATGTGAGCCTGACTTCAACTGTTTACTATTACGTTGTTGCCACTATACTTGCCGATGCTGCCGCATTGTTCGGCAATGAGGAGGATGAGCTGAAATACAGGGGACTGGCCGGCAGGATCAGGAATGCATTCAATGAAAAGTTTCTGGACAGGGAAACCGGTATATATGGGAGCGGCTACCAGACCGAGCTGAGCATGCCCCTGCACTGGGGACTCGTACCGGATGACATGAGGGGCAGGGTTGCAGCAAACCTGGCGCAAACGGTTGAGGATAATGATTTCTATATTGATGTGGGACTGCTGGGGTCGAAAGCCCTTCTCAATGCCCTGAGCGATAACGGATACGCTGACGTTGCCTGGAAGGTTGCCTCCAAAGAGACCTATCCCTCATGGGGATGGTGGATCGTGAACGGCGCCACAACATTCCTGGAGAACTGGTCGATTGATGCGGACAGGGACATTTCAATGAATCACATAATGTTTGGAGAGATCAGCGCCTGGCTCTACAAGTCCCCGGGCGGTATCAACCCCGACCCCCTCAATCCTGGTTTCAGGAATGTGATCCTTAAACCGAGGTTTGTGCGGGGACTTGATCATTTTGAGGCAGAGCATGAGGGGCCATGCGGATTGATACGATCTTCCTGGGAAAGGGGAGGGAACAAGATCCTCTACAGGGTGACAATACCCCCTAACAGCACAGCCGATTTGTATCTTTACGATACCTTTACGGTTCAGGAGGGCAATCCTCTATCGGTTGGCCGGGCTGCCGGCGACGAGGGAGTTGGTATGCAGCAGATCAGCAGGATCAGGCTTGCAGCAGGCAATTATGTTTTTCTTATAGAGGAATAAATTTTTCAGAGTCGGCATGTTGCGTATCAAACTTCACTGGCAGATTCTTATTGCACTGGTACTCGGGGTTCTTTACGGTATATTCCTGAAAGATCATACTTTTTATGTGGAATGGATGGGCGAGCTCTTTCTGCGGGCCCTGAGGATGATCATCATACCTCTTGTGTTCAGCTCCCTGGTAACAGGCATAGTGAATATCGGAAGCGGCAGGAACATTGGTGTGCTGGGTGGGAAGGCGATGGCCTGGTATCTTTCAACCTCCACCCTTGCAATTCTTACGGGTTTGTTTATGGTGAACCTGTTCAAACCCGGGGTGGGTGCCGATATAGACCTGACGCATGACCCGGTTCTGGAGGTTACTGAAGGAACGCTCGGGCAGACACTCATGGGGATAATTCCGGAAAACATTTTTCTCTCCTTCTCCGACAATACCCAGATGCTTTCGGTAATATTCTTTGCGCTTCTTTTCGGCTTCTTTATAACCAGGGTTGAAGGAGGACCCCGGGAGCAGTTGTCCGGTTTTTTCAGGGCGGTGTTTGAGGTGATGATGAAGGTTACACTTTTTGTGATACGTTTCACACCCCTGGGTATATTCGGGCTTATTGCTGCAAGGATAGCGGCCCAGGATGATCTGTCCTCACTGGTTCAGAGCATGGGTATGTACATGTTCGTGGTCATTGCAGGCATCATGGTTCATGTTTTTGTAACCCTTCCGCTTATCGTCAGGTTTATTGGACGGGCGAGGCCTTTCAGGCATTTTGCTGCAACAAGGATACCGCTGCTTACTGCTTTCACGACCTCTTCTTCAAATGCCACCCTTCCTCTTACGATGGAGGCGGTGAAGAACAATTCGGGGGTATCAGACAAGGTAGGGAGCTTCACCCTTCCGCTTGGCGCCACTATCAACATGGACGGGGCGGCACTTTACGAATGTGTGGCCGTCATATTCATTGCCCAGGCTTATGGTATAGACCTTACGCTGGGCCAGCAGGTAATAGTGGTTCTCACCTCCCTGCTCGCCTCGGTTGGTTCGGCAGGGGTGCCTATGGCGGGACTGGTGATGATAACCATTGTGCTTACCGCTGTGGGATTGCCCCTTGAGGGAGTGGGACTTATACTGGCGGTTGACAGGATAATAGATATGTTCAGAACGGCGGCAAATGTATGGAGTGATATATGCGGTGCGGTGGTGATAGCCAGATCGGAAGGGGAGGAGCTGAAAGTTTAAGTGCTTTCGGGCCTTTGTGGCCGGTTGCCGGCAATATGGTGGATCAAATTTTGCCGGGGCCTGCCTAAGGCTGATGCGGGCTTCATTCCGGTAAAATTACCGGCAAAGCTCCTCTATCAGGTAATAGGCTTCCAGGTCGCCCAGCTCCATTGCCCTGTACCAGCTTTCGCATGCGCCGGTCATGTTTCCCATGGTTGCCCTTACATATCCCAGCTTAAGCCAGCCGGCAGTAAGTTTATCATCAAGCTCAACGGCCCTTCCCAAGAGCATGGCTGAACGGTTATAGTTTCCAAGGTCGAACTCCGCAAGCGCCATATTGAACCAGGCCATAACATACTCCGGGTCAAGCGCGATGGTATTCTCGAAATCATCTATCGACTCTTCAGGCATTCCAAGACGGTATTTTGCAAGTCCCCTGTTATTCATTGCAATTACATATTGGGGATTGTGCCTTAGCGCATTTTCGAAATCACTGAGCGCCTCCTCCTTACGGTCGATGGTCATCCTGGCATAACCCCGGTTATTGTATGCTCTTGCATATTCAGGATACAGCTCTATTGCCCTCGTATAATCGTCTATGGCTGCCAGGGGCCTGCCCATTTGTATTTTGGCGTTTCCGCGCATATTGAATGCAGCATGGAAAGAGGGGTTCAGCTCTATCGCCCGGTCAAGGTCATCAAGGGCATTGGTGTAATCGCCTTTGCTCACCCTGGCGTCGCCGCGGAAGAACCAGGCGTCTTCATTATCCGGGTCTGCTTCAATGGCCCTGGTAAGTTTTTCTATTGCACCCTCGTAATCGCCCAGCTCCTTTCTTATGAAGCCATCATGAACCAGCACAGAAGCTGAAGGCCTGCATCCTGACAGGATGAGCAGGCTTGTTGTGGTGATAATGCAGACTTTATGTAAGTATGCATTCAGCATAGATCTTTTATCCCTTCACCTTACGGGAGATGCCAGCTCGACAGCCTTGTCCCAGTCCGATTCCGCACCCGGGATATCTCCCAGTTCTATCCTTGCGTTCCCTCTGCCGTTGTAGGCTTCCATGCTGGAAGGATATGCGTCTATGGCTTTGGTAAAAACCGACTCGGCTTGTTCCAGGAACCCCAGGTCAAGCATTGCATATCCAGTGCTGAGGAAAAGCTCCAGGTCTGTTTGATTAAGTCTTCCGGCCATGTCAAGATCGGCGAAGGCGCATTCGGGATGGCCCAGTTCCATATAGGCCAGGGCCCTGTTGTGATAGACTATCGGGTCCTGCTCCAGTTCCAGTGCGCTTGAGAAATCGGTAACCGACAGGTCAAACTCTCCCAGGTAGAGGTATGACAATCCCCTGTGATTAAATGAAGAAACGAGATCAGTGTTGTTCTCTATACTGCTGGTAAACAGAACAATGGCTTCCTGCAGGTTGCCGTTGTCAAGCTCCCGGAGCCCCCTGTCATGATCTGACAGCCTTTCAGCACAAGCGTTTAGAAGCAAAAGGGCCGCAAGAACATTCAGAAAAGGGATTGCAAACTTTGTTTTTGATTTATTATGCTCCATGACCCTGAGTTTTTATTTCCTGCAAGATACCATAAAAAACATATTTATCGAAAGAAATTCATAGCATAAGCAGTTGCAGATAATTACTTAGTGTAATGGTACGGTATGATCCGGAAAGAGTGACTGCCGGATTCTACCCCCTCTATTACGACCGCCCCGTTACGTATAACAGGGTCTTTTTCAGTGTTGTTTACCAGCAGCCTGAAACCGGTGTGAAGAGGCCCGGGCAGAACTACATTTGCAGTTGTGCCGGCCGGTATCCTTATTTCCATATCAAGGGCACCTTCCCGCATCTCGCCGTTGCCGGACTTCTCTCTTTCAAATCTCACCTCAATGTCGCCTCTTATCGTCGGACTTCTGATCTCTGCCTCAACCAGCGGACCGGGACGGGGACTGATCAGTATCTTTTTAAATGAGGGTTCCAGGGGCTCTATGCCAAAAATATGTCGTGTTATAATATATACAGGAGATGCGCCCCAGGCATGGTTCCACGTCATGTTGTTCTTGTATTTTATGTCCCATGCCTCAGAGGTGATGGTAGTGCCGAACCTTATCATGTTCATCCAGCTGCGGTCGGTTTCGGATGTAAGGAGGTTAAAAGCATAGTTTTCGGCCTCCAGTTCATACAGGGCGTCAAAAAGGTAGGGAGCGCCATAGGGGCTGCATGCCATGCCCCTGGATTCCAGGAATTCTTTGATCTGCGGATAATTGTCACGAGGGGCAATTCCGAATGCAACAGGGAACATGTTAGCATGCAGTGAACTGTGATCCACTCCTTCGCCGTCGGTATAAAGGCCAGTTTCTTTGTTAAGAAGCTTTTCGTTGAAGGACCTTTTTACAAGTGCCGACCTGCTTTTAAAGAACAGCCTGTCATCTTCCCTTTCAAGAAGAGCAGCTATTTTTTCCATCAGCACCAGGTTCCTGTAGTGAAATGCATTTACCACAGTGTTTATGTCACTAAAGACATAACTGTCTGTTTCACCTTCGACCCTTGCACTTCCGAACCATCCCGGCCCCGTTTCCTCTCCTGCCGGTGTTCCCTGTGGCCAGTCCACTATATCCCTGAATGCTGTCCCGTGGTAATGAATACTCTCCAGGAACTCCCCCGTTACCAGTCCCGTCCGCGTACTTATCAGTCCGTCTTCCCTTGCAAGAGCCAGGAGGGTTTTATTTACCAGTTCATCATAATACTTTTCCAGAAACCGCTTATCGCCGGTTGCCATATAATCGGCCCATGCCATAAGCACTATGTGGAGATGCCATT
>SLMM01000090.1 GCA_007133565.1 Bacteroidales bacterium | reverse complement strand
GGGTTTCTTCAAACCTGTAATTTCTGACATTTCCGTTAACCGTGCAGTAATGGCTCAGTCCATCAACAGTGCCGATCCACACTCCACCCTCGTTGTCGCACAGAAGTGCCCGGGTCCAGTCGGATAGAATGCTGTTGTCAATATCTCCGGGATTATGCCTGACACTCTGAATTCTGCCGGACCCGCCTTCGACAATAGAAACGCCGTTGCCATGCACGGCAATAAAGACATTGCCTCCGGAGTCAATCCTGATATCTCTTATGTCGTTCCCGGGGAGTCCCCCGGCAGGTGCCTCGTGGCGCAGCCTCCTTACCAGTTCGCCCCTGGTGTTGTAAACATCAACGCCACCATCGAATGAGCCTGTCCAAATATTACCAAGGGTGTCGCCCAAAACTGCAAATATGTCCGTTCCTCGTGGCAAGAAGGGGTCAGGGCTATGAACAACCATGGTTTTTTTGTGATCATGGTCGAAAACTTCAATGTTTCCTTTGACGTATCCAACCCACAAATTGTTAAGGTTGTCAAAACCGATTGCAGAAACGGTATTTTCAGGATTTCCCACCGGTGGCAGGATCCTGTTCTCGACAGTCCTGAAATTGTCAGTTGCCACGGCCATCAGCAGGCCTGTATGAGATGTGCCGACCCAAAGATTGTCCTGAACATCCCTGAAGGTGTATTTACCTATAAAGTCACTTATTATCCCCTGGTTGGGTATAAGAAAGCCCTTGCGAAAAAACTCGCCCGTAACTGTATTATAAACAAGGATTCCCCGGTTATCGGCTATCCAGAGATCGTTACCCTCCATTCTCAGGTGCTGGATATAGGGTTCACCGTCAAGAGGTACTCGCAGAGTTTGGCCGGTAATGAGATCGAGCATTTTTAACCCTTCTGTCGATGTGGCTATCCATACCTTATTACTGTCTGGCTCAATGTCATTTATAAGATCAACAGCTACACCGGTATCCTCAACTATATCCAGGTAATGACTGAATTCCATGGTAACAGGATCAATGCTGCTCACTCCCTCATGACCGTAGACTATCCATATCAAATTGTCTGGTGCCCTTTTAAGAGTGGTAATATGGTTACTCCTGGGGGTATTTTGATTCCATGACCACAATGCCTCTCTCGTGATATGGGGAAAATACTCACTGTAATTACCATTATCGATCTGGTTATGGAGCGCTTCAAGCAGTTCAGCTTCGCCGTGAAAAGATTGCCCAAGCAGGGATGCTGCTCCTGATATGACCGGCAAGGGTGCGTTTGTTTTCAAAAAGTATTCTATTGTGGCCGGATTTACCGAAAGCCGGTCCTGACGTACCAGACTTGCAAATCTATTTGTTTCAGGATCCATAATCCTGATTCCATAATAGGAAGCAAGCCAGATGCGGCCGGACGGATCGCTTGCTATTGAGTTTACATGACTGTCTGCCAGGCTCATGTCGTCGTCGGGAATATGATACCAGTTTTTGAATCCACCTGTTTCCCGGATATAGAGCGAGAGTCCCCCGGAGCCGACCCAAAACTGTTGATTATCATCATTATACATCGTACTGATGTTGTTTCCGGGGAGCCCCCTGCTTCCTGCACTGCCTATCTGGTAAACAGTGAAATCATATCCGTCAAACCTGTTAAGTCCGCTTTCTGTGCCTATCCAGATGTATCCTGTATTATCCTGAATAATCCGTGTAACCTCGTTATTGGAAAGCCCCTGGTGAGTTGTGAATTGCCTCGCCTGCAATACGGAAAGTACCGTGCCGTTTACCGATGACACGGCAGTTATGGCTGCAAAAAAGATCACAAGCAGCAGTTTACGGAAATGTTTGCCCCTTGCCACTTTGGTTAAGGATTGACCTGATGTAAATATAGCGATAATAAATTTATCTCTTCTCAAACAGCAGCCATGTACCCGGGTCAAGAATAATTTCCGAAGGCTCTGATGGCATATCAATAACAAATTCGTGCCTTCTGAACATTATATCAAAGGTATGGTCCTGCTGGCTGCCGTCTTCAAACATGAACCTAACATCGAGGGGAAATGTAAATGCCATCTTATGCTGCTGCGTCTGAAGCAGCTCCATTGTAAGACGGCCGTTACTGTATCCGGATCGTACCGAAACTACCGGATGCCCTGCCGAATAGATCCAGTCGTCGAAAAACTGGTCAAGGTCTGTTCCCGAAACCTCCTCCATTACCTTTTGAAATTTTTCAGAGCAGGCATGGCCGTCCCTGTATCTGTCATAGTATTCGGAAATACCCTGGAGAAGGATGTCGGAGCCTGTTTTTCTCCGCAGCATGTGCAGAACCCATGACCCCTTCTGGTAGGTGTTCGGGTTAAGCATGGCGACAAGGCTTTCGGGATGGTGATCAACCACCGGGGCAAGCCTGGTGTTTGCATGTTCAATTATCCTGGTGCGGTGACCAGCCATTCTCTCATGCAGTCTCTCCATACCATGCTGTTGTCCGTAGTACCAGTCCGTTAACCACGTTGCCAGCCCTTCGCTGAGCCAAAGATGCGGCCAGTCTGTCTCTGAAACCGAATTTCCGAACCACTGGTGAGCCATTTCATGCACAATCAGGTACTCGATATCCCTGTCTGCTGCGACCGCCTGTTCATGGTAAAATATATTGCCGGCATTTTCCATTCCACCATAACGGGTGGTGGACTGAACATTCGCAATTTTTTCAAACGGATAGGGCCCGATGAGTTCAGTGAAGAATTTAACTATTTCAGGTGTGGCAGAAAATGATGCAAACCCCTCCGTTACGTTTTGGGGGTAAACCCAGTTTGAATAAGGTATGCCTTCGATGGTGCCTGCAAATTCCACTGCAAAAGGCGCTGCCCCGAAAACCATTACTTTTGTGGGAATTGCAATGTCTGACGACCAGTAGTGTGCCGTTCTTTTCCCCGGAAGGTTGATTCTTTTCTTAAGTGTGCCTGTTGCAATAACCTGGTAATGTGATGGAGCAGTTATGGTGAAATCCACCATTGCCCTGGATGAAGGATGATCGATACAGGGGAACCAGTTGCGGGCGCGGTCGGGCCAGTTATCGGCAAAGAATGTCCTGTCGCCATACATGTTAGTTGAGATTATTATTCCGTCTTCAACAACTCCTCCGTAGTATATCCTGTACTCAACCATGGTATCCGCTTCCGGGGCGGGAAGGGAAAGCCTGTTATCAGCGTGTGTAAAGCTGGTTGATTTGCCGCCGGTGAACACACTGTCTACAGTCATTCCTGTTCCGTTGCCGGGGCCTCCGGCAAGGTCCAGGATTATCTCCACGGCCGGTTCCCTGATCATAAGTTCAACTCCTGCAACACCCTGGATGTGGTTGGTTGTGTCGTTTACCTCGATGCTTATATCGTATCTGACAACATCGTGGGACGCCAGCCTGATGTCATATTCACCTGACCATCCGGTACCGGCAACAAACAGCAGAAGAAGGAAAAGAACCGGTTTTGGCAGGCCGGCTTTGCGGTAAGAAGAAATCAATTCAGGCATGACAGTGAGATTATGGATGGATTTATGCTGCAAATATAATACAGGGTGAAGTTAAATCCTCATAAGTCAGTTGAAAAGGTACCTTACCCTGATACCCCCCGAAAAATTGAGGGGGTTGCCCGGATAATAGTAGCGGGGCGGCCGGTTATGAAATTCCGGGGCATTGACAAGTATCATTGAGGCGTAACTCTGATTAAAGATGTTCCCGGCTGAGAACCAGAGATCAGCGCTTATGTTGCCCGGGAAATTGTGCTTTATGCCGGCAGTTGCCCCGGTAATGAAATAGCTGTCAGACCAAAGG
This sequence comes from Bacteroidales bacterium, assembly GCA_007133565.1. GTDB lineage: Bacteria > Bacteroidota > Bacteroidia > Bacteroidales > PUMT01 > PXAP01. The sequence continues at coordinate 42,712 of SLMM01000090.1, read as the reverse complement.
CTGTTTTCATCGTTCATAGGCATTCTTCCTACCGCCCGGAAATTGACAATTGCATACAGACCGCCGTAAAGGGAGCCATATATGCCCGCATTGAACACACTTCCGGGTATTCCGGGAAGGAGATTGCCGGAATGGTCGGTTCCGTCGTCAATAAAATCAGTAAACCTGAAGTTGTTAAAAGTATAATTCGGGCTGAATGTAAGTTCAGCTGGCTTCCACCAGCTATCAAGGGCCTCCTCGTCTCTTGAAAGTATTACCATTTGAAGTTCCACCTCAAGCCCCCTGTGAAGGGACTCACCGGCATTTTTGCCGATCCATGCATCTTCTGCCACCCTTTCGGCAACCAGCAGGTCTGAAACTCTCATGCTGTATATGTTTATATCGTAAAATAACCTGTGGTTCACCAGGTTTCCCCGCAGGCCCCCTTCGATATTCCAGCTTCTTTCGGGCTTGATTTCCGGGTTGATAAATCCATCAGGAGTGAGGGTTTCATCAAGGGCCGGAGGAGAAAAGCCATGGCTGATTGTCATGAATAATGAATTGCTCCGGTAGTAACGGTAATTTAAGCTTATACGCGGTGACAGTATATTGCCGTAACTGTATATGCCTGAGGGGTTGACCCCGCCATAGGGCATCAGGTCAGTGAAATCGGTTTTGCCCGAGTTAAAATTAATACCGGTTGACAACCTGAGCCTGTAAAGATCAATATCAGCCTGTGTAAATAGGTTGTAGTATGTTATGAACTCGCTGTTGTCGCTTATTAGCGCACCCTCATCTCCAATCCCCCCTATATTTTCATGCGACCGGTATCCGAAGTTCTCAAAAAAAAGTTCTCCTCCGGCAAGCATTTGCCATGATCCGGAGGGAAGCATGCCTGTATGAGATATTTTAAGCCTGCTGCCTGCTGATATTCTCTCTTCATAGCGCACATCGAAAGGACGAAGTTCTTTTTCATCGTGTATCATTGAGAACATTGCAAGGTCTGCCCTCAGGGAATTTGCAAACCTCAAACCAGCCGATATTCCTGCTGTTAACTTGTCATAGTCCTCGTATCCTCTTGTTCTGAGCCAGTTCTGCGCGGCCGAGCCCGGTTCGGTAACAAAGGTCATGCTGTCTATTGAACTTGGAATATGAGCTTTCAGTCCGGTATATAAAACAAGCAGGGTTATATCTGCATTATCTGACGGATTTGCCTGCGAAACTATACTGAAGCCGTCACGCCTGTATTCATTGTTCTGCCTGTAGCCTGTGCTCTGTGTGTGGTTATGCTGCAAGGTCAGGCCAAATCTATCAGTACCTGTGGTCATACTGATGGAATTCCTGTACAGATTCCATGAACCGGTATGAAAACTGTTCTGTATTCCACGGGGAAGGAGGGAGGGGGCCCTTGCCTTAAGTAAAACCGTACCACCCAGTCCTGCTCCGTATACGCTTGTTGCAGGGCCTTTGATTATTTCAGCACGCTCGATAAGTGATGGGTCTATGTCTTCTATTATGCTTATCCCCGAACCGTTTGTAAGAGGAATATTGTTGAGGTAGGCCCTGACTTTACCTGTTGCATAGGGTACACGTGCTCCAATTCCCCTTATTGTGATGCGGCTTGTGTTAAGTGCCCCGGAATGGGCAAATATCCCGGGAGCATGGTTAAGAACCGGAACAATTGTCACAGGGTTCTCACGCTCAATGCGTGATCGCTGGATCATGGTCAGTGACCCCGGTATATCTACAAGTCTGCGTGATCTGTTGAAAGCTTCCACCACTATTTCGTCAATGTAATAGCTGTCAGGATCAAGTCTGAGATAAACTGTGTCTTGTTGAGGCAATAAGATCGCGGTTCTTGTACGGTACCCCACCACACTTATTTCTGCTATGCCGCTGTAATCAGTCCAAAATATTCCATCGGGACCGGTTGCAGTGCCTTCACCTGTAGCTACAAAAACAACAGAAGCTCCCGGCAAAGGCTTATGAGTTTCTGAGTCGACAACCTTGCCGGTTATCTGTGAAAAGGAGTGTGACAGGACCGTGATTTGCAGAAATAACAAAAATAAAAACCTGGTTATCATGATGTTATATGCCTCATTCAATTACTGATGTCAAACCCAGGGCATATCTTTGTTTGCAGGGTTTACCAGTACAAACAATTTAATTAATAAAAGGTTCTAAGTTGTGTCATTCAAAAAATCTATCCTCCCTTATTCCTCTAATACGAGCCCGTGCATAGTCAATTAGTGCCACAAGCTCATTATTCGGTTCTGATACTTTTGTAGCATGCTCAACAAATGCAATGTAGGAGGAAACGGCTTGATCTTTATTACCCAGATGGTTATCAAGGGTATAGGCAAGTCCGTAATGCAGATAAGGGTTGTTTCTGTCATACTCCAGCGCCGTGGTATATGCATCTGCCATTTTATCAAATGAGGAAGCGATCCTGTATGTATCGATCAGGTTAAGGTACGTATTTATTAAAGCACTGGCATCTGGCCTCAGTACTTCAAGTGCAGTGAGAAAATACTTTTCGCTGATTTCATAGTCGTCTAAATATCTGTATATTTTGCCCAGATAGGTAAAAAGTCTGTAATCGTTTACATTAAACCTGACAGCCAGTTCCAGGTAGTCTCGTGCACTTTCGAAATTTCCCAGAAAATAGTGGCATATCCCGAGGAATTGGTGTACCAGCAGAGATTCATTGCCATTGTCCTCGGCCTGCTTAAGCCTGCGTACAGCCTGGGAATGCCTCCCGAGAGCATAATTGAAGAAACCGCTCCAAAATAGAAGTTCAGCATGGTTATTGTCAATTTCCAGACCGGCCTCAGCTATTTCCAGGCCTGCATCATAATCTTTCATTTTTGAGTATAAATTTGACAACGAAAGGTTAACTGAAAGATCGCTTCTGTTCATGGTATTTGCCTGCCTGAAATATTTTACCGCTGCCATATCGTTTCCTGTACGTCTGTAACAATCGCCTATGCTTTTTACAAAGCCCTGGTTAGAAGGTTCTATAGAATGCAGCAACATATATAATTCTAGCGCCGCCCTTGGCTCGTTATCCCTCATATGCAGTGACGCAAGCTGGATATAGGGCATAAGTGCGGTTGAATCTCTGGCGATCATCTCCCTGTATATTTCTCTTGCATTGGCTGATTGTCTCAATGATGCGTAAACAGAGGCAAGGGCCCCTGCAATCCTCTGATCGGTGCTGTCCAGCAATGCCGCATGTTTAAAATAGACCAGCGCACTGTCCTGCCGCATCATCCTGTTGTGTATGATGCCGCCAAGGTACCAGAGCTCAGGATCCCGGTCATCTTCCCGGTGATATTTTCTCAACAGAGAGAGGGCATCATCGTACGACTCATTTGCTACCAGCAGCTTAAGGGTTGCAATATCTGTTGTTTTGGCAAAGGAATTCCTTTCGTGTAGCATGCAGAATGCAATAATTGCCAATGCCACTATTGATTTAACCATAACATGCAGTTTTTGCATGTAAATATAACTAATATATTAGTTGTATGCAAATGAATTTATTCCTTTTTGGTAAATGCAGGTAATATAGTCAGATAAGTTTTTTTGTTTCCATCATTCGTATGATGGCCTCAATGATCTCATTTTCTGTGAGAGACATTCTGTTGAAGGTAACATCGAACCAGGTGTAATCGGTGTTCCTTCCCTCAAAGGATTCCCTGAACCTTTGCCTCTTCTTATCCATCTCTATTACAGATTTTCTGGCCTCCGCAAAAGAGAGATCATATCGCTCACTTATCATAAGACTTCGCCATTCAAGCGGTGCCTCAAGGCTGATGTGGAGTGATTTCATAATGTCCTTGGTCAGAACTACGCCGGCCCGGCCAACTATTATAATATTTCCCTCAGAGGCAATCGAGCGGATCACATCAGCTATGGTCTTCCTGATTTTCCGGTCACTTTTATAATACTTGTTGGCATATGATGCAAATATGTCACCCAGTGCATTCCTTTCCTGATACTTGAACACGTAGGCAATTTCTGACGGCTTGACATCCAGTTCCCTTGCAGCTTTCTCGAGGAGTTCCTTGTTAATATAATCCCACTCTTTCTCTTCCTTATGTTTTTGCCTCTTTCTATTCAATTCTTCAACCAGTCTTTCAGTAAGTCTTCGTGCAGAACAGCCGCTTTGTCTGGAAATGGTGACAACCGGCCCGGGTTCTTTTGAAGGTGTAATACTCTTACCTTCGGCTTCCTGAAGCCGACGGTTCAGGTAATTAAAAAGTATATCGGACATTTTGTAGAGGTTTCAGATCATATAAAAAGATGGTTAAATCGTTCTAATATACGAAATTCCTTTTAAATAAGTTATGTTTTTTGCTATTAATGAAATTGACTGTTAATTCAATGATTAATGTTTATTTACAGTCTCCCGGAAATTCAACAAAAATTTTTTTATATTTACAAGGGTGTGAGCATTACCGGGGTCAATATTAATGACTGTATTAACATAATAACGGGCTTGTATTGTACAGCGAATTGTTACTTCCACTTATAGCCGCCATGTTCCTTGCAGTGAACATGGGCGCAAGCGGAACTGCACCATCCTTTTCAGCAGCCTACGGGGCCAATATTATAAAAAGGCTGGCCATACCCGGGGTTTTCGGTCTGTTTGTACTTCTCGGGGCCATTGTAGCCGGAAAGCAGGTTGGTATTACTATGGGCCGGGAATTGATTCCCCAGGAGATGCTGACACCCGATATTCTCACCATTGTACTTTTCTCGGTCGGCCTTTCACTCCTTATTTCAAATTACCTTGCAGTACCCCAATCCACAAGCCAGGCAACGGTATTTGCTATAAGCGGACCGGCTATTTTCTACCAGCAGCTGAATTCGCCAAAGTTGTTGTTTGAGATAATACCTACATGGTTTGTATTGCCTGTATTCTCTTTTCTGATAACACTTGCCATAGGTAAGCTGCTCTACAAGCGGATCAGGGATTCTGAAAAGATAGATTATGAGAAGGTGTCAAACCACTTCCTTCTGAAGGCTCTTGTTTTCGTTTCTTCGTGCTATGTGGCCTTTGCAATTGGTGCGAACAACGTTGCAAATGCTTCAGGACCAATTGCTACTATGGTATTGAATGAATTGGGTATAGATGCCGGAAGTGATGAGAATTTTATTGTTATAATAACGGTTACAACCCTCATAATAGCTCCCTGCTTTGCAATAGGAAGCTCGTTATTTGGTTACCGTCTTCTTCATTCCACAGGTAAAGGGATAGTCGAGTTCGGTCTGGTTGGTGCATCACTCATCTCGATAGTTACAGCGACACTTCTGCTAATAGCCTCCATAACCCGCGGGATTCCCACCTCGCTGGTACAGCTGAACACATTTGCCATAATTGCTGTTGGGATCTCAAAAATGGGATGGAAAAAGGTGATAGTACAACGGACTGTGAGGAAGTTCTGGATTGTATGGATAGTTGCCCCGGTATTTGCCCTTATCATGTCCTACACTTTGACCGCACTTGCACACTATTATGGAATAATCTTTTTCTAAAACTATTTTTTGTTTCGCTTCGTTATAATTCGTGATATTATTGAAACCATTGACTTCAACAAAAACTAACCCGGGATCGTTTTTTGTATTATTTTTGAGCCTGATTTTAAAACAATGTATTCACAGAAGAGAAAAAAGAGACCTTTGGCATTGAAATTATTTCTGTATGCATTACTGCTGCTTGCATTTGCATCTGCTGGCACTGCAATTTTTTTCTGGCATATGGCATTCAGGCCTAATGTCACTGCAGGAAATGCCGTTACTGCTGATTTTTATATACCGACCGGATCGGACATGGAAAAAGTAAAAGGGCTGCTCAAAGAGGATGACCTGATAAGCAACAGTTCTACATTCAAGTGGACTGCCGCCCGAAAGAACTATCATAACAATGTGCATCCAGGACGTTACAGGCTTACTGACGGGATGAGCAACAATGATCTGGTAAATCTGCTCAGGTCCGGCAATCAGACACCGGTCAACCTTGTGTTTATCAGTCACCGCACAGTAGGGGATATTGCAGCGGCTGTTGCCCGGCAGATTGAAGCAGATTCAGCTTGTATTGCAGAACTTGCCTTTGATGAAAAATTTCTTGAAACAATAGGTTTCGACACTGCCGGAGTTCCCGGGCTTTTTATACCAAATACATACCAGCTATACTGGAATACCTCGCCCCGCCAGTTTTATCTTCGAATGAAGCGGGAGTATGATCGCTTCTGGGAAGGGGAGCGTGATGAAAAAAGGAAAAAACTGGGTCTTGAAAGGGCTGAGGTAAGCACCCTGGCATCGATAGTGAGCGAGGAGACGGCAATGGTCGATGAAATGCCTGTAATTGCAGGGGTGTACCTCAACCGGCTCCAAAGGGGAATGAGGCTTCAGGCAGATCCAACTGTCAAATATGCATTAGGCGATTTTACTGTAAACAGGATCCTGAGGGTTGACCTTGGAGTAGATTCTCCTTATAATACCTATCTGTATGGCGGACTACCTCCGGGTCCGATTACCATACCGCCTGTCCAGGCCATTGATGCTGTTCTCAATGCACAAAAACATGATTACCTTTATTTCAGTGCCCGTGAGGACTTTTCCGGGTATCACCGATTTGCCAGGACCCTGGCAGAGCACAACAGAAATGCCAGACTATACCAAAATGCACTAAATCAGAGAAGGGTTTTCCGGTAAATTTTTTACCTTTAATTAATAATTGACCTGAAGAGAATAAACTCAACAGTTGTTTTTATGGATAATATCAGATTTGGAACAGACGGCTGGAGATCAGTGATTGCCGAAGGTTTTACAGTTGGAAACGTTGCAAGGGTATCACGTGCTTCAGCCCGCTGGCTTGTGAACCAGGAGAAGGAGAGGGAAGCTTCTGTTGTGATTGGTTATGACACCAGGTTTGGAGGAAAGATGTTTGCCGAGACAGCCGCTAAAATATTTGCGCATAACGGCGTGAAAGTTTATCTGGCTGATCGTTTTGTTACCACTCCCATGGTATCGCTGGGTGTTATAAGCAAAAAAGCATCGATGGGAGTGGTTATAACTGCAAGCCATAACCCTTATTACTACAACGGGTTTAAGTTGAAGGGGCCATATGGCGGGCCCTTGCCCGAGGCAGACACACGCAATATTGAGACCATGATTCCGGAAATTAACGAGATCCATCTTGAATCACTTCATTATGATGAATATATTGAAAAAGGGATGATAATACCGGTGAACTTGGAGGAGGATTATATTGAACATGTAAGGAAGAACTTTGACATTGAAGAGATTCAAAAATCAGGGTTCAACTTTGCCTATAATGCGATGTATGGAGCCGGTCAGGAGGTGATGAGCAAACTTATGACCGATGTTAATCTGTTTAATTGTGAAAAGGATTATTCATTCGGGGGAATTGCTCCTGAGCCGCTTGCCAGGAACCTGAAGGATTTTTCTGCATACATAAAAAGGAAAGGGAACATTGACAGCGGACTTGCTGTTGATGGAGATGCTGACAGGGTAGCTATGTATGACAGATTTGGCAACTATATCGATTCACACAATATCATGCTGCTGCTAATTCATTATCTCCATAAATACAAGGGTTATACAGGAAAGGTTGTAGCAGGTTTTTCTTCTACTTCAAAAATTGAGAAGCTTTGCGGACATTACGGACTGGAAGTAAAACGAGTCAGGATAGGTTTTAAGGAGATTTGCGGTGTCATGCTCAAAGAGAAAGTTCTTGTTGGGGGAGAAGAATCAGGAGGGATTGGTGTAATTTCACATATACCCGAACGGGACGGAATATGGATGGGGCTTTTAATATGGCAGTTTATGGTTGAAACCGGCAGGTCTTTGCGGGAATTGCTGGATGAAATATATTCAATTACCGGACCTTTTGCGTTTGAGAGGGCAGATCTGACTATAGATAAGAAACATAAGAACGCTGTAATCGAAAAATGCCGGAATGGGCAATTCAGCCATTTTGGTGACAGAGAGGTAATAAGGATTGATGATCTTGACGGTTTTAAGTTCTTCTTCAGTGGGGATGAATGGCTTATGATCAGAATCTCGGGAACAGAACCTGTTCTCAGAACATATGCCGAATCAAGTAACAGGGAAAGCGCCCTTAGAATACTTGATGATGGAAAAAAGTCAATTATGGGAATTACGGAAGCCTGATCTGGATTTTTAAACGCTAACGGCCCCTGGATCTTAAATAATATTAACCTCCGGTTCCAGTCTGACTGAAAATTTTTTATAAACTGAATCCCTGATCCTCTCCGCCAGATCTCTGATCTCCACACCGGTGGCATTTCCAAGGTTTACCAGCACCAGTGCCTGCTTTTCATGCACTCCGGCATTCCCGATCTTTCTGCCTTTCCAGCCGCACTGCTCAATGAGCCATGCTGCAGGAATCTTAACCATATCAAGAGGAAGGGTGTAATATGGCATCAATGGATTATTTTCTTTGATCTGGTCGGCGACTTCTTTCCCTACCACGGGATTTTTAAAAAAGCTGCCGGCATTCCCGGTTATTTTGGGATCAGGCAGTTTTGAGTTGCGGATATTGATAACTGCCTGACGAACAGCAGCAAGGCTGAGGCTGCCTGTCTTTTCCACCTCAGTCTGGAGATTTCCGTATGTTGTGTTGAAGATATGGTTGTGGTTGAGACGGAAAATAACTGATGTTATAACAACCCTGTTCCTGAGCTGGGTTTTAAAGATGCTTTTGCGGTAATCAAAAAGGCAATCAGCAGCGGAAAGAGACTTGATTTCGAATGATTCCAGGTCAAGGTAGTTCACTTTTTCAATAGCATCGCTTACTTCGGCTCCGTATGCCCCGATATTTTGTATCGGGCTGGATCCGGCCGAGCCAGGTATGAGTGACAGATTTTCAATCCCGGCAAGGTTGGATTCAACGGCCCATTGAACAAATTCATCCCAGTTTTCGCCGGCACCGACCTCTACATAGCAATGCTCGTGGTCGTTATTGATAACATTTATACCTTTCAATGCAGGTTTTATGACCAGTCCGTTATAATCTCCGGTGAAGAGTATATTGCTTCCTTCGCCGATAATCAGAAAAGGAAATAGCTCCCTGCTGTTTTCAAGGAGATCGATGATCTCTTCTATTGATTGGGGAGATGCAAAGAAGCGGGCCTTTACATCTACACCCAGGGTATTGTGTTTTTTCAGTGGGAAATTCTCTTTGATCCGGGTCATGTCAGTTAATAGTTCAACACGTAAAGATAACCAATAAATGCATTTGGTTTTTTTTTTATAAATTTGCGCCAAAATTTACGGTTCCGTAGCTCAGCTGGATAGAGCAACAGCCTTCTAAGCTGTGGGTCCCAGGTTCGAATCCTGGCGGAATCACGGCGCAGAAGCATCCAAACAGGCTTCTGCGTTTTTTTATGCGCACACAATTTGCATACAAATGATCAAGAACAGCCAGGATCACGAGCGGGTCGTGATTGTGGCCTCGCGGGGGCGAGTAATTTTGGCGGAATCACGGCGCAGAAGCATCCAAACAGGCTTCTGCGTTTTTTTATGCGCACACAATTTGCATACAAATGATGAAGAACAGCCAGGATCACGAGCGGGTCGTGATTGTGGCCTCGCGGGATAATGATATTATCATAATCAGGTTTTCCCGGATTTGTTGTTAATCACACAGCTTTGTATCTTTGTTAGAGAAGCAGCAAATGCTTCACAAAATTATTATATCATTAATTTAAAATATTTACAAAATGAGGAAACTATTATATTTGTTTACCGCCAGTCTTATTTTTTCAAGCTGTGCACCTCCGCCTGGTTACGAGATGCTGTTCCAGGTAGAGGCCGGAAATCATTATCACATTAATAACCCGGTATATGTTGAACTGGATAACCGGGAATTTGATGAAGATGCTTCCATTTGCCTTCATTACGGGGCATTAACCGTACCCGGACAGATTGAAAATCTGGAAGGTGACCGTCAGAGGATATGGTGGATCGTTAATCTCGAGCCCGGTGAATCTGAAACTTACGGACTTACCGTTGACGACGAGTGTTTTACAGGTAGTTATGACTGGGAACGGGTTGGAGATTATTCCGTGCGGCTCCTGTTTAATGGCAATCCGGTAATTCAGTATGAACATCCAGTTTTTGATCCGGATGACATTGAAGGAACCAAAAAGCCTTTTCACCATGTTTTCGAACCTTCCGGTGATGAACTGATTACCAAGGGTCCGGGTGGACTTTTTTCCCACCACAGAGGTATTTTTTATGGGTATAACCATATCTATACCAATGATGAAAGGATAGATATCTGGCATGCCAATGACGGAGAAAGAAGCGAACACGTTGAGGTTCTCAGGGAATTCGCGGGGCCGGTCATGGGTGGCCATGAGGTGAGGATCCACTGGAAGGACCATGATGGGGAACCTTTTATTGAAGAGGTAAGAACGATCAGGGTTTTTTCGCAGGATACAGGCGAAACACTGATTGATTTTGCATCAATTCTTCAGCCTGTCGACAGACCCGTGCGGCTGGAAGGAGACAGACAGCATGCAGGAGTCCAGTTCCGGGCAAGCCAGTACGTTGCCGACAACCCTGAATATACCATGTTTATACGTCCCCCCAGCTGGGCTGACCTGGATCAACGCGAAGAGATCGAGGGAGTCCGTATGTACAACCTGCCCTGGAATGCCATGCATCTCCGGATTGATGACAATCCCTTCACCGTATCTTACATGAGCCATCCTTCCAATCCCGGAGATGCTGAAATGTCTGAACGGTTATATGGTCGTTTCGGAGAGTTTTTCCCCTACTACCTGGATGAGAATGATCACCTGGTGGTGCATTACCGCTTCTGGGTAAAGGAGGGGGAGGCACCTTCGGCTGAAGAACTGGATAGGCGCTATCAGGGCTTTGCTTACCCATATGGTGTTCCCGACAGGAAAGAGGGTATTTTTGGTCCTATCCGCCATAGTTTTTAATATCTTTGTGGCGGCTGAATTATTTATTACGTTAATAATATACCTTTAACCAGAAAATTAATGCTAAACAGCGTTGAGTTGTTAAGCATAGTAAAAACAGATACTTATGACAAAAGGGATTAACCGCCGTCAATTTCTTTACAAGGGACTTGCAGGAGCCGCAGCACTAACAGCAGGATTTGCCAATCTGGGTTGTAAACCTGCAACAGGTACAGTGGTTGACAGGGTTACTCTTGGGGGTAGCGGACTTGTTGTGCCGCGTATAGCTATGGGGACCGGTACGGTTGGTGGGCAGCGGGAGTCTAATCAAACCCGGCTCGGCATGCAGAAATTCATTCAAATAGCAAGGCATGCCCATGATCGGGGAGTCGGGTTTTTTGACATGGCAGACCTTTACGGCTCCCATTCATTTGTCAGGGAGTTTCTTAAAGAGGTGCCCCGTGATGAAACCTGCCTGCTTACAAAAGTATGGACACTTGGAGGTGATTGGTTTGAGCGGGAGACGATGGCCGAAACACTTGACCGCTTCAGGCTTGAAACCGGATCGGACTATTTTGATATATTCATGCTTCACTGCCTTGTAAATGACAAATGGCAGGAAGATAAAAGATATTATATTGATGCCATATCAAAGGCCAAAGAGGATGGGATAATAAAAGCTACGGGGGTTTCCTGCCACAATTTTGATGCACTTAGGCAGGCAGCCGAAGATCCATGGGTTGATGTAATTATGGCAAGGATTAACCCTTTTGGCATCAGGATGGACGGCCCGGCTGACGATGTGATGCAGGTACTTGAAACTGCAAGGCAAAACGGAAAGGGGATTATTGGAATGAAGATTTTCGGGCAGGGAGATATAACAACCGATTCTGAACGTGAACAATCTCTCAGGTATGCTGTTGACAGCCCGAATATCCATTGCATGACCCTCGGTTTTGAGACAACTGCTCATGTTGACTGGGCGGTTGACCGGGTAACCAGTATGATTGGATAACTGGCCTTAACATGAAGACAACAGGTATAGTTTTTTTGTTGCTGGTGGCATCAGGTATGATGACAACTGGTGCCGTATTGTCAGATAACGAAGAAAAAAGTGATTTCCCTGCTTCACTTGCACAATATGTAAGCGGGGTTGTGCTTGAGCAGGAAGACAACCTTGAGGGGGGTAAGAAAGTGATCTCATCAGTGGTATGGATACCTACTTATTATGGGTACCACACATTCATGGGTGTTCTTGATTCCTATATCCAGAATCAGACCACAATTTCCCGATTGAGAACACGTCGCGTGGCTGCTGACAGGAACCACTACATCATAATGCTTTCCGACAAGGATGTTTCTGTAACAATAATTTACGACACGGTAAATTCACTGCTTATTATGTCTGCGCCGCCTGGCTATTAAAAAAAGGCATAATTGAACTTCAGCATGATCGTATTATGGGGGAATACGGCGAACAGGTCTCCTACCTGTTTGCCCAGCGGCCTGTCATACGGAGATGCTCCCCATGGCGCCAGCGGGTTCATCTCATCCCTTTTCCGCCGGCTGTGGCTCCATACAAGATAAAGCGTCGAGCCCGGGCGGTATTCCCAGCGGGTTACGAAGTTAGACTGGAGGTTCCGGTAACTGAAGTCCCTCTTTTTCGGGAAAGGATCAAAACCGGCAAGTTCATCGGGGCTGACGAGGATACTGAAATTATCATAAGTTCCTTTAGCGAGAAACACCTGGGTATAGAGCTGGAATGAGAGGTTACTGGTGAGTGTTACTGCGCTTCTCAGGGTCAGGTCCAGTGCCCTGGTGTCGCGTTCACCAAAAACGGGCAGGTACCAGTACCCGCTGGAGTGCTCATCAAGCCTTCTTGTTATGGGGTCCAGCAGCCCCCTGTCATCAAACCCGGTAAAGTCTCCGGGCGTCAATGCTTCCGGGGGAGCGGAAATATTTCCTACAGCCCATTGCCCGTTGGTCCTGGTGAATGTTTCATTGGAGGCCCAGGCTGTGTAGGAGCGCTCCCATTCCCCGTCAATGCCTCCTGTAAACGAAAACCGTGTTCCGACATCTATTTTACCCTCCAGTGCAAGGTTGTACACCTTTCCCCCGTCGCCGAATGCTTTATAGCCTGCTTCCGGTGTCAACCTCCAGCTTTCCCGTTCATCTGAATTGTATACCAGGGTGAAAGCGACATGACGGGGCTTTGCCCATCGGCCAAGTCCCCGCGTCTCCCATATATCATAACCACCAATAATCTCTGAAAAGCTGGCGCCGGCACTTATCCTCTGAAATCCCCTGGTAACCCACTCTGACCTCAGGCTGAGAAAATCACCCATGTTCCACCCTTCAACGTAAGAATATCTCTGCCTCCCTGACATCCTGATCTGGGCCCTCTGGAAGGGTCCGAAGGGCTGGCCGTCATTTATGTTGTAATTCAGCCCCGGCCAGAACTCGTAAAAATTCTGCTCAAAGCTGGTCCACCCTATATCATTGGGGTTATAGCGGTCTGAAAAGACAAGGAATGTGATATGGCCATCTACCGTTCCCTCCCTTTTCCTCATTACAAGTCCGCTCATGAAGCCGCTCTCATCATCCCGTCCGGGAACAATTGACCTTCTTTCGGCGAAAGCGGTAATTCCCTCGAAACTGTACCTGTTGCCTCCAAACCTCAGGTCCCAGTCCGCGCCCCCGGTCATACTCTGCCATCCGATCCCGTCCTGGCGGGGACTGTGATAGGCTGTGATTATGCCGCCGGCTGACGAATACTGCCCGATCTGCTGGGTTGCCCTTACCACGCCGTAATTGTGGGAGGGGTTGAAGTTACGGCCTGCCGTTGCGCCCAGTATGCCGAAAGAGAGACCTCCTGCAGAACGCCCCGATACTTTAGCCGCTCCCGATATCGGATCCTGCGCCCCGATCCTTCGCGAATAAAAGAGCCTGCTTATGCCGATACCGAACTGGAAGATGTCGGCTCCCTCAATAAAGAAGGGGCGCCTTTCAGTGTAGAATGTTTCAAATGCGGTCAGGTTGAGCACTGCCGGATCGGCCTCAACCTGACCGAAATCAGGATTTATCGTGGCATCCATCATAATGTTGGTGCCAAGGCCGACCTTTATGTCGCCGCCAATGTCGAGCCTCGTGTTGTGTGTTCCTTTTCCCGGTTCTTCCGGGTTTTCGAAAAGGTCAACACCCGAAAGGATGTAGGGTCGGACCTGCACGTTCCTCCTGGGCTCAAGATCGCGTATTCCGGTTACCTGCCCGTACCTGGCAATCAGGTTTGCCCTCTCGGTACGGGGTATATAAGGCCACTCCGATACCTCGGCAAGGCGCGGTATGCGCCTCATGAAATGTATGCCCCATGTCTGCTCCTCTACCCCGGGAAAACGGAGCATGCTGTAGGGGATACGCAATTCAGCCACCCATCCGTCGTCAGTTATGCTTACAGCCGAAAACCAGATGGCATCCCACGAGGTGTCGAGACCGTCAAAAAGTCCGGTAGTGTAAATCCTCCTCCCGCCCTGCTGGCCGTCAAGCTGCACGCCTGCGGCATTGACCGCAAACGTATAGGAGGTCCTCCTGTTAAAATAGGAGTCGATCGATATCATGAACCAGTCTGCTCTGTTAAACTCATCCCTTCGCCCGAGGACATTTTCCACTGCTCCCGGGTCATCATACATCCTGGCGCCTATAAAAAGGTCGTCTTCCCCAAAGAGAATGCGCACCTCGGTTTTTCTTGATGAAGGTGAACCCTCTGAGGGCTCCAGCCTTGTGAATCCGGTTATAACTTCAGCCTTCCCCCAGTCTTCTTCATCGAGAATGCCATCGATAATGACAGGGCCTTCTGTGTAAGCCGCCGGAATTGCCGTTCCGGTCTGTGCATATGTTGTTTTGATGCTGAAAAGCAGCATTAAAAGCAGAATGGAAAATCTCAGGTACATTGAACAGGGAATTTGCTTGCAGGTCTGTAATTTGTTAATTTCAGGCAATCTGCCGGGCTCAGGCCATCATTCCGGCACAGTCCATCAGGTCACCTGAATATGATGGTTCCGAAATTATGCGGTTCATGGAAGTGGACATCGGTCTCCTGCCACGAGAATCTGGCCGGCCCCTCATCATAGTCCAGCCTGTAGAAATTGGCCCTCCATTTGGTGCCCGGCGCCGGAGGTTCAATAACCAGCGGCTCCATCAGCCTGAAGGGGATAAAAAACTCGGCCGTCCATCCCGTCACTTTCCCGGCATCATCTTTATGGATCCTGGTTTGCCGCCGGGTTCTCTTGTCTCCCTCATAATTCCAGGGCAGCCAGCCGAGAAAGCGGCGGTCGCCGTCAACGTTTGGTATGAGCAGCGTAAGCTCCTGGTTGAGCGGCGATATCTGGTATTCAAAATATACCGGGTAATCTTCCTCAGGCATCAGGAACACCTCGACCACATCCTCTTCCCAAAGGTTGAGGTTGTCTCCCAGCATGGTTGAATTTATCACCCTGTCTTCGCAAAAGAAGAGAAAGTATATCCCTTTCGGGGAATAGAGGGCTTTAAGCCGGGTTTCGTAGCTGATCCTGTCATTCGATCTCCGTGGTATGCTTTCCCATTCTGCCCTGGCCCACTGGGGAGAGCTGCCGTCTCCCGTAACCTCAAAATCGGTTACAGGCAGGACTTCAAGGTAACTGGGTTTACTACTGTTTTGATTGTCTGGTATCGCCATCAGGTTAATGGTTGAAATGAACAAAAAGAATAACAAACTGAAAGCCGCTATCTTATGATACCGGCTTTCAGTTGCAGTTTTGACATCATTTTTCAGTGCCATAAGCATCTCTATACTGTTAACGCTTCAGTTGCCGATTTTCTTCCGGCGGCATCAACAGCAACTATTTTGAACTCTTTTCCGTCAGCAGTTTCAAAGCTGAAAGGCACTTTTGAGACCTGGGGCATATGCTGAACAGTTTCAAGCAGTTCTCCGTCCCTCAGTATCTCATAGTGGGTAACCGGTTCATCTCCGGCATAGCTGGTTTCCCAGGAGAGCTTTATTCTGTCGGTCTTTTCAAGTTTTGCATTCCTTGGTGGTGTCAGTCCCCGGTCCGCCATCTGGAAGTAGTTGGTCTCGCCTCCACGGGCTCTTTCCCCGATCTTCTCAAGCTCCCTTCTTTCCTGCTCCGACAGCGCATCAGCCTCTATCTGCGCAGCGTAATAGTTCTGTACCAGCTGGCACTGCAGCGGGTCGTCATTGATCTCACCAATTCCCACGATAAGTGTATGTATCCCGGGTGTTGTAAGTGCATACTCAATAAGCGGTTTGCTGGGAACAGCTTCGGTTCCGATAATCCGCACCACGTCGTCGGGCACCCTCGACCAGCCGGGCTCCTTGGTGTACATAGCACCGTCGGCAAACACCTTCATGCCTATCACTCCTATGTCCCTGGCCTGCGCCACGGGTATCACGTTGTACTGCATATTGAGGTAGCGCCTGTCATTCACGTTTATTGAAACAAGCATGCCGTCGAGAAGGTCCCATTTGTCACGCTGGATCATATCGATCATTGCAGGTGCGTTGTGGTGACCTGAAAAGCCCAGGTGACGGACAAGCTTTTCATGTTTCGGGTTCAGGCCTGTGATGTTGGTGCCGTCACGGTAATCCCTGAGCGCTACAAGCGCCCCGAAATTTCCATCCTTGTCCAGCGGTGTTTCCAGTCCCTGATAAACAGCGTCAACCTCTTCGAAAGTAGTCAGGTTATGGATCATTATCATGTCGACATAGGCCCCTTCCGGATAGGTGCCGTCGTCTTTGCCGAACATCTGTGAGAGCGACCTTTTGAGATCGGCAACCGCCCCCTCGCCATGGTCACCCTGGGAACTGTTCCTGACGTTGGGAAGCTGGGGGTAATCCCCCTTTGCCCAGCGGATCATGGTCTTGGTCGTCAGGAATATCGATTCCCTCAGCTCGCTGTTGTATCCTTCCCTTCCGGGGATAAGGTCAAGCTCCCTGAAAGCCTTCCCGAAATTGATCTGGCTCGGGCCGTAAACGTTGGAGGTGTCATAGTAGTTGATGCCAAGGTCAAATGCCTTCAGAATTATGTCAACCGGGTTGACGTCATCAGGGGTCCACTGGATGGAACCCTGTCCCCCGAGAGCCATCGTCGTGACATCAAAATTGATCCTGCCGAACCGCCGTTTCACAGGAGCAGGTATCCTGTCCACACCACATGATGCAAGTGAGGGCATAAGGGTTATTCCTGCTGCAGCGGCAGCGGAAAGGCGCATAAAATCGCGTCTCGATAATACATTTTTGTTTTTGTGGTCCATAGTATTATGGTTTGGTGGTTTTACATCCGTTGGCATATTGCCTGTTTTGAGCAAAAATAATAAATTAAGACAATATGGAGTTATTAACCTGCAACAAGTTGTCAATCCCTTTCATCATCCACCCTCCTTACGCACCTTATTGAG
Source organism: Bacteroidales bacterium (assembly GCA_007133565.1). Taxonomy (GTDB): domain Bacteria; phylum Bacteroidota; class Bacteroidia; order Bacteroidales; family PUMT01; genus PXAP01. The sequence goes on along the minus strand of SLMM01000090.1, from coordinate 25,301 downwards.
AACCCGCTGGTTTTATTGTAGCTGTTCCTGTAAATCCCCCCATTGTTGAAAAATATGTTCCTGTACCAGGCGTTATACCCATCCTGAGCCGTTGACGTCCAGAAATTCACATTTCTCCTGAGAGTATAAAACCTGCCGTCAGGGTGCCTGTAGCCACCTGGAAGTGCTGTAAACCCAATTCCATTGGTTGCCAGCGCATTCGGGCTGCGCCAGAGATCCGTACCGGTTGCTTTGAGTTTGCCACCCGCGTACCTGTCCCTTAACCCGACAATGTCAGCTTCATCATGCAGCATGCCAATTTCCCTTTCAAGCTCTTTCCACTCTTCATCGGTCGGCACATGCCATCCGGCAGGGCACAAGCCCCGGTCATCGACTGTTGCATGCCAGTTATAGAGCTTTCCGTAATTTTCTCCTGTTTCTGAACTGTGCATATAATATGACCAGGCCCCTTCAGAAGCTGTTCTCCATTCATGTATGCCGGTAATGTTTGGTATGGTATCGCCGTTTCTGTACATAGAAGTTTCAAGATTGCTGCCCATCCACTCTAAACTGCCTTTTCGCAAGGTGTTGTAGGTGTTGCCGTCAATATCGGTAACCGACCCGTAAGAGGTCCTGAAGCGCAGTTCATTTCCATAGGCAACATAATCGCCGCGTGACGCCCATGCGCGTATATAGTATTCGGTAGACGGCTGCAGTCCCACGACAACAATCTTAAATTCAGGGTTAGTGCCTTCGGCAATCAGTGCGCCCGCATGGCTTTCCAGCGAGGGATCCGGTGAAGTTCCCCATACCAGCCCCATCCCATTAATTCCAGTGTCCTCACCATATACAACTAAACCTCCGCTGGCTGCCGAAGTTGATGTGATTTTCGAAATATCAAGGGTCGCGACAATGATAGGCTCAGGATATTTATTACAAGCAAAGGGTACCGCCATAAAAATCAGCAGCAGGAAGAACAGGAAGGCCGGTCCCGTTGACTTGCAAGTGAAACTGCACCTGGCTGACCCGGCTCCGGGACCGTTTTTCCCTGCAGAAGGATTAATATTTAAATTATTCTGCAATGCTCCAATAATTTTTTTTAAATATAGCTATTTCAGATAATGGCAGCAATTTTTATAAAACAGCAGCCGGGAAATATTGTTGTTCAAAAACAAGTTTTTTGATTATATTTGCCGGAGTATGACTTATAAAAACAACAACGGCTTTTTCTTTTTCTTTTTCGGTTCAAAACCGGGAGAGGGACTGTTATAATGCCGTTATTTAATATTAAACAGACAGAAGTCCCGGAAAATCCGGGACTTTTTTTTTAACATAAATGAGTTCAAAATGAAAGAAATGCAGAAAGATGAGCCGTTAAAAGTCGCTATCCAGGGAGGTTATGGCGCCTTTCATGAAATTGCAGCAAGGAAATATTACAAGGAAGATGAACTTGATATCATACCGTGCGATACATTCATAGACCTTTTTGAGTCGGTTGAAAGCGGCCGGTCAGATGCTGCGGTTGTCGCCATAGAAAATTCGGTAGCAGGATCTTTAATACCCAATTATGCACTTTTAAGCGGTAGCAGACTAAAGGTGACAGGTGAGGTGTATCTGAGGATAGTCCAGAATCTTATCGGTTTGCCGGGGCAAAAACCCGAAGATATTACCGAGGTCCATTCGCATCCGATGGCCATACTGCAGTGCCAGGAATATCTTGCACCTATGCGCAGCCGGGGGGTAAAGGTAATTGAGTCGATCGATACCGCACTCAGTGCAAAATGGATCAGCGAGAACTGCAAGACAGGGGTTGCAGCACTCGCCAGTGACCTTGCAGCAGAGATGTACGGACTGGAGATAATTGCCGCAAGCATTGAAAGCAATAAGCGGAACTTCACGAGGTTCTTGATAGCCGAGCCTGTCAGCGAACCGGGAATTGAAGACCAGGGCAAACATACCAATAAGGCATCCGTTTGCTTTACGCTGCCCCACGAAGTGGGCAGCCTCTCCCAAGTCCTTTCCGTCCTTGCCTTCTACCGCATAAATCTATCCAAGATACAGTCACTGCCTGTAGTCGGAAAGGAATGGGAGTATTTCTTTTATCTTGACTTGTTGTACGACGACATTTCAATGTACAGGAAATCGCTCGAGGCTATAAAGCCCCTGATAGACAAGCTGCAGATACTGGGAGAATACCTTGCCGGTGAAAGAAATAACAAAAAAATATGATTTTTTTCAGAAATTTTCTTTGAACTTAATTTATAATTCATACATTTGTCCGGAATTTATGTTATAAAACATATGCGACACATACTAACATCGATCCTCTTTATTATTCTCCGCGAAAGCGGGAAGAAGTGAGATCGTTGTTTTTGCAGTCACAGTATAAAACCATAACAAAAGCCCTCTCACTTCAAAAGTGAGGGGGCTTTCTAAGTTTTATGAAGCAATGAAGTTTAAACTCAGAAGTGATACCACGATAAATGGCAGGTTGAATGCTGGTGCAAGAAGCCTTTGGAGGGCGAACGGCATGAAAGGGGAACAGATGGGGAAACCTGTTGTTGCCATAGCAAATTCATTTACCCAGTTTGTTCCGGGCCACGCTCATCTGCACCAGATAGGGCAAAGGGTAAAAAAAGCCATTGAAAAGCAAGGATGCTTTGCCGCCGAGTTCAATACTATAGCTATTGATGATGGCATAGCAATGGGCCATTCAGGGATGCTCTACTCTTTACCTTCACGGGAGTTAATTGCCGACAGTGTTGAATATATGGTTAATGCTCATTGTGCCGACGCTCTTGTATGCATAAGCAATTGTGATAAGATAACCCCTGGAATGATGATGGCCGCCATGCGTCTCAATATCCCAACGGTGTTCGTAAGCGGAGGTCCCATGGAGGCGGGCCGTTTCGGCGACAAATCAATTGACCTTGTCGATGCAATTGTTGCAGCGGCTGACCGGTCCGTAGCTGACCAGGTTGTTTACAATATTGAGAAAAACGCTTGTCCCACATGCGGTTCATGCTCAGGCATGTTTACTGCAAATTCGATGAACTGTCTGAATGAAGCTATCGGACTTGCCCTTCCGGGGAACGGAACGGTGGTTGCCACCCATGTTAACCGTGTGAAGCTTTTTGAGGAAGCTGCTTCGGTAATTGTTTCACTGGCCGGCAGGTATTACGGCGGTGGTGATGAGAACGCACTGCCCCGGTCCATAGCTTCAAGAAGTGCGTTCATTAATGCTATGCGGCTGGATATTGCAATGGGCGGATCTACAAATACTGTTCTTCATCTTCTGGCAATTGCCCATGAAGCCGGTGTTGATTTTTCCATGAAGGATATAGACCGCCTTTCACGTACTACACCTGTACTGTGCAAGGTGGCTCCAAGCAGCAGTTATCATGTTGAGGATGTAAACAGAGCCGGGGGTGTGCTTGGAATCATGGCAGCCCTCAATGATGAAGGGCTTATTGACCCGCAGGCATTGCGCGTCGACTACCCAACTCTTGGCGATGCGCTGAAGGATTATGATCTGCGGTTGCCGACCGCCTCTCAGAAAGCATGGGATATTTACTGCAGCGCCCCGGCAGGCATTCCAAATCTTATGCTTGGCTCACAGCGGGCGGTTTATACAGACCTTGACCTTGACCGGAAGGAGGGCTGTATCAGGTCAGTTTCCAATGCCTGGTCTGTTGACGGGGGATTGGCAGTGCTTTACGGAAACATTGCCCCTGATGGGTGCATTGTTAAGACCGCCGGTGTTGATCCGGCGCTGCTTCACTTTGAAGGTCCCGCCCGGGTTTTTGAATCGCAGGATGATGCATGCAGGGCAATTCTTGGAGGTGAAATAAAGGCTGGAGATGCTGTCATAATCAGGTACGAAGGGCCGCGTGGCGGACCGGGCATGCAGGAGATGCTTTATCCAACCACTTACCTTAAGTCGGCGAAACTCGGCACCTCATGCGCCCTGATTACTGACGGGCGTTTCTCAGGCGGGACTTCGGGCCTTTCAATAGGGCATGTATCTCCTGAAGCTGCAGCAGGAGGGGCTGTTTCACTGGTAAGGGACGGCGACATGATTGTGATTGACATACCCGGGAGGGAGATAAATGCCGGTGTGCCTGATCAGGAGCTCTCAGCCCGGCGCGAAGAGGAGCTGCAGCGCAACGCTGATGCATTTACCCCGGCCGTGCGCAGGAGGGATGTCTCTCTTTCGCTCAGGCTTTATGCCTCGGTGGTGTCGTCGGCCGACAGGGGAGCCGTAAGAATGCTTACCGGCCCGGGTAATAAGGCCTGCAGCCATGAAAATGAGAATTCAGGCCTGGAGTACAGGCAGCAACAATAACTACAGCTATGCAAAAACAAAATGAATTATTGATGGAAGATCAGAAAAAAGATACAGTTAAGATGACAGGTTCGCAGGCGGTTATGGAATCGTTCGTACGCGAGGGCATCGACCTGATATTCGGCTACCCCGGCGGAGCGATCATGCCGGTATACGATGCGCTCTACTCATACCGGGAAAAGATTAACCATATCCTTGTACGGCATGAGCAGGGAGCGGTACATGCTGCCCAGGGATATGCACGTGCCTCCGGAAGGGTAGGCGTGTGCCTGGTTACCTCCGGTCCGGCCGCGACCAATGCGGTTACAGGTATTGCCGACGCAATGATCGATTCTACACCCGTGGTTGTCATAAGCGGACAGGTGGGGTCGCCGCTGCTGGGATCGGACGCCTTCCAGGAGGTCGATGTGGTTGGTGTGACCCAGCCGGTTACCAAATGGAACTACCAGATAACACGGGCAGATGAGATCCCGTGGGCTATTGCCCGGGCTTTCTATATAGCCCGTACAGGGCGCCCCGGTCCGGTATTGCTTGATATCACGAAAGATGCACAGTTCGGCTCACTGGATTACAGCTACAGGCCGGTGACATCTGTCAGAAGCTACACCCCTTATCCTTCGGTTGATCCCGGACTGGTAGAAGAGGCGGCAAGGCTCATCAACCTCTCCTCCAGGCCAATGGCCCTGGTCGGACAGGGGGTGGTGCTTGCAGGTGCCGAAAAAGAGCTGATTGAATTTCTTGAAAAGACGGGCATACCTGCAGCGCAAACACTCCTGGGATTGTCCGCCATCCCCTCCAGGCATCCCCTTAATGTCGGTGGACTTGGCATGCATGGTAACTACGGTCCCAATGTCATGGTTAATCAAAGCGACCTGGTGATTGCCATAGGAATGAGGTTTGACGACCGGGTGACTGCCGATCCTAAGAGGTATGCCACCAGCGCCAGGGTGATCCACATGGAGATAGACCCTGCCGAGATCAACAAGATAATCCATGCCGACGTACCGCTTCTGGGGAATGTTAAGGAGAGCCTGCCCATGCTTACCGCGAAGGTAAGCAGGAACGACCACAGCAAATGGCTGGAGGAGTTCAGGGCGTGCGAAAGGGTTGAGTACAAGCGGCTGGTTGAAAGGGAAATCAACCCCGACAAGCCTGAGATCACCATGTCAGAAGTTGTGGCAAGGGTCTCCGAGGCCTATGATGACGACGCCATCATGGTGACCGATGTGGGTCAGCACCAGATGATCGCCTGGAGATATTTCAAATTCAGGCAGTCGCGTTCGGTCATCACCAGCGGGGGACTCGGTACGATGGGCTTCGGACTGCCGGCTGCTATCGGGGCCAAACTGGCAATGCCCGACCGGCCGGTATGCCTTTTTGTGGGTGACGGAGGGTTCCAGATGACCATCCAGGAGCTGGGCACCATATACCAGTCCGAGGTACCCGTAAAAATAGTACTGCTCAACAATAACTTCCTCGGAATGGTGAGACAGTGGCAGGAGCTGTTCTTTGATCACCGGTATGCCCACACATCACTCATAAATCCGGACTTCCAGACAATTGCCAAAGGGTACCACGTGCCCGCTGTGAAGGTTACCAGGCGTGAGGATCTGGACAAGGCGGTTAAAAAGATGGTAAGTGCTGACGGCCCGTTCCTTCTTGAAGTTGCTGTTGAAAAGGAGGGCAATGTTTTCCCGATGGTGCCGGCAGGAGCCTCCGTCGATGAAATAATACTTGAATAACTGCAACCCCCGGAGCCCGCTACCGGGCTGTCAGACCGGACAGGAGTGCATGACAATGAAAACCAACTTATTAATAAAAATATCGCAATGAAGCAAGAGTTCACTGTTACAGTATATTCTGAAAACCGTGTTGGCATACTCAACCAGGTAACCACGGTTTTCACGAAAAGGCATATTAATATCGAAAGCCTTACCACTTCTGAGTCAGCCATTGAGGGAATTCACAAGTTTACTGTTGTGGTATATGCCACGAAAGAGGAGATTGACGTACTCGTGCGCCAGATCGAGAAGCGCATCGACATCCTTAAAGCCTATTATTTCTCTCAGGATGAGATAGTTTACCAGGAGATTGCATTATACAGGGTCCCGACTGCTTCACTTTTCGAAGGAAATGAAGTGGAAAAGCTGGTAAGGCAATATGGTGCAAGGATCCTGGAGATGACCCCCGAATATACAGTCATTGAGAAGACAGGTCACAAAAGTGAAACCCAGGATCTTTTCAATAAGCTTGATCCTTATGGAGTTACACAATTCACAAGATCGGGCAGGGTGGCGATAAACAAGCTGAAAAAGGAACCACTGAACAGCTACCTTAGAAAACTTGCGAGGAATGGCGTCAATCCTGAGATAAAAACAGATTAAATATTAATAACCAATAAAATTCAATTATGGCACAGATCAATTTCGGCGGTGTAACTGAAAATGTAGTAACACGTGAAGAGTTTCCCCTTTCGAGGGCGCTTGAAGTATTAAAGAATGAAACCATTGCTGTAATAGGCTACGGGGTGCAGGGACCCGGACAGGCACTGAATCTCAAAGACAACGGCTTTAACGTGATAGTTGGGCAGAGGCAGGATTCCAAAACCTGGGAAAAAGCTGTAGCCGATGGCTGGGAGCCCGATAAAACTCTCTTCCCTATAGAGGAGGCCCTGGAAAAGGGCACGGTAATACAGTACCTGCTTTCAGATGCGGGCCAGATAGCACTTTGGCCGGCGGTGAAAAAACACCTCTCTCCCGGCAATGTGCTCTATTTTTCACACGGGTTCGGTATTACCTACAAGGATCAGACAGGGATAATCCCTCCCAGAAATGTCGATGTCGTGCTCGTAGCTCCCAAAGGCTCGGGTACCAGCCTTCGCCGCATGTTCCTAGAGGGACGGGGACTGAACAGCAGCTATGCGGTATTCCAGGATGCAACAGGCAGGGCAGAGGAGAGGGTCATTGCTCTCGGCATAGGGGTAGGCAGCGGGTACCTGTTTGAAACCACTTTCAAAAAGGAGGTCTATAGTGATCTGACCGGCGAAAGAGGTACGCTGATGGGAGCTGTCCAGGGTTTGTTCGCTGCACAGTACCAGGTTTTGAGGGAGAACGGCCATACACCCTCCGAGGCTTTCAACGAGACTGTTGAGGAGCTGACCCAAAGCCTGATGCCACTGGTAGCAGAGAACGGAATGGACTGGATGTATGCCAACTGCTCCACCACCGCCCAGAGGGGTGCGCTGGACTGGTGGAAAAAATTCAGGGACACCAACCTGCCGGTTTTCCGTGATCTCTATTCGGAGGTTGCTAAAGGCAACGAAGCCCGTAAGGCCATTGAGGCAAATTCAAAGCCCGATTACAGGACCGGACTTGAAAAGGAGCTCGGCGAACTGCGTGACTCTGAAATGTGGAGGGCCGGCGCCGAGGTCAGAAAACTGCGTCCCGAAAACCTGTAATACCGAAAAAGAAAATATAACAGACCCATAAAATAGTAACCAGTAAAACAGATTCAGATATGGACAAAAAGATTCACATTTTTGATACTACGCTGAGAGACGGTGAACAGGTCCCGGGCTGCCAGCTCAACACCATCGAAAAGATTGAGATTGCCAGGCAGCTTGAAAAGCTTGGTGTCGATATTATTGAAGCGGGGTTCCCCATCTCTTCGCCCGGTGATTTCAACTCAGTGGTGGAAATATCCAAAACAGTCGAAAAGCCGGTTGTTTGTGCACTTACAAGGGCCGTTGACAAGGATATTGAGGTTGCGGCCGATTCACTGAAGTTTGCCAAAAGGAAGAGAATTCATACCGGCATAGGCACCTCTGAATTTCATATAAAGAACAAGCTGAACTCGAACCGGGAGGATATACTTAAAAGAGCCGTGGCTGCGGTAAAGCTTTCAAGAAAATTTGTCGACGATGTTGAGTTCTACGCCGAAGATGCCGGCAGGACCGAAAACGAGTACCTCGCCAGGGTGATCGAGGCCGTTATAAAGGCCGGCGCCACGGTAGTAAATATTCCCGATACCACGGGGTACTGCCTGCCCGCCGAGTACGGCGAAAAGATAGCCTATCTGCTGAATAATGTGCCCAACATCGACAAGGCGGTGATATCAACACACTGTCATAATGACCTTGGTATGGCCACCGCCAATACGTTGGCAGGCGTCATTAACGGGGCCCGCCAGGTGGAGGTCACCATGAACGGCATCGGCGAACGGGCCGGCAATACCTCTCTTGAAGAGGTGGTCATGGCAATGAAAAGCCATCATTCGCTCGATTATGAAACGGGAATTGACACAAGGCAGATCATTAGGACGAGCAAGCTCGTTTCGACCCTTATGCGGATGCCGGTACAGCCCAACAAGGCTATCGTGGGGCGCAATGCCTTTGCTCATTCGTCAGGTATCCACCAGGACGGCGTGCTGAAAAACAGGCAGAATTACGAAATTATTGATCCGGCCGAAGTTGGTGTCAAGGAGTCTGCTATAGTGCTTACTGCACGTAGCGGAAGGGCTGCACTTAAACACAGGCTCCAGATCATTGGATATGATTTTGATAGTGATGAGCTCGAGGATGTTTACAACCGGTTCCTGGATCTGGCGGACAGGAAAAAGGATATAAGCGATGAGGATCTTGAGATACTCGCGGGCAGGGAGAAAAAAGGCAAGCCGCCCATTGAGCTGGTCTCCCTCCAGGTAATGTGCGGCAAGTCCACCATCCCCACGGCAACAGTGCAGGTGAGCTTCAAAGGCGATGTTTTTACCGAAACCGCCTCCGGCAACGGCCCGATCGATGCATCCTTCACTGCCGTCAAGAATTTGGTGAAAAGGAGAGTGCGGCTCGAGGAGTTCCTTATACAGGCCATCACCAGGGGCAGCGACGACCTCGGGAAGGTCCACGTCCAGATAGAGCACAAGGGGGACAACTATTACGGTTTTTCGGCCCATACCGATATCGTTACCGCATCGGTAGAGGCCTTCCTTGATGCATTAGGAAAAATATCATAGTGGTAAAAACACTAAAAACCATTGAACATTGAGCAGTAAGACGATATTCGATAAAATATGGGACGATCATGTGGTCTCAACTGTTCCCGAAGGTCCCGATGTGCTGTATATTGACAGGCACTTCATCCACGAGGTTACCAGTCCCCAGGCATTCGGGGGACTTAAAAGGAGGGGCATAAAGGTATTTCGCCCGGACAAGACCGTGGCCACGGCCGATCACAACGTGCCGACAACCAGCCAGCACCTGCCCATACAGGAGGAGCTCAGCAGGGTTCAGGTAGAGAAGCTGGCAGAGAACTGCAGCGAACACAACATTGCCCTTTACGGATTAAACCATCCCTACAACGGGATTGTCCACGTAATCGGGCCTGAGCTGGGTATAACACAGCCCGGGATGACGATAGTTTGCGGCGACAGCCACACATCGACCCACGGCGCCTTCGGCTGCATCGCTTTCGGCATCGGCACGAGCGAGGTGGAGATGGTGCTGGCCGGCCAGTGCATAATGCAGTCACGTCCGAAAACTATGAGGATCAATATTGACGGTATTCCTGGACAGGGGGTTACCTCAAAGGATATAATACTGTACATAATATCGCAGATATCAACCGGCGGGGCGACAGGCTACTTCGTTGAGTACAGCGGTAAAGCGGTGCGGTCGCTCTCGATGGAGGCCAGGATGACCATATGCAACATGAGCATAGAAATGGGAGCACGCGGTGGACTGATAGCCCCTGACGAGGTAACGTATGAATATCTCAGGGGACGCGAATTTGCTCCTGCAGGCAAGGAGTTTGACAGACATGTCGAACGGTGGAAAAAACTTGGCTCTGACAGCGATGCACGGTTCGACAGGGAGCTCTTTTTTGAAGCCGCCGATATTGAGCCCATGATCACATGGGGTACCAATCCCGGTATGGGCATACCGGTCACCGCCCCCATTCCCGGGAAGGATGAAACCGGCAATACTTCTGAGGCATCTTTCAGGAAATCGCTCGATTATATGGGGTTCAATCCCGGCGAGCCGATGGCGGGCAAGAAGGTGGACTACGTCTTTGTGGGCAGCTGCACCAACGGGAGGATTGAGGACCTGAGGAGCTTTGCGCAGTTTGTGAAGGGCAGGAAGAAGGCAGAAGGTGTAACGGCATGGATAGTGCCGGGAAGCAGGCAGGTTGAAAAGCAGGCCGCCGGGGAAGGCATAAAGGATATTCTTGAGGAAGCAGGATTTGAGCTTCGACAGCCGGGCTGTTCAGCATGCCTGGCGATGAACGAGGACAAGATACCTGAAGGGAAATATGCGGTTTCGACCTCCAACAGGAACTTCGAGGGAAGGCAGGGCCCTGGTGCACGCACCATGCTTGCCAGTCCCCTCACCGCCGCCGCAGCGGCGATAACAGGCGTGGTAACAGACCCGCGCGAATTTTTGTAATGAATAAACAGATATAAAATGCCTATAGAGAAATTCACAACACTCGTATCAACATGCGTTCCCCTGCCTGCAGAGAATGTGGATACCGACCAGATCATACCGGCAAGGTTCCTGAAGGCCACTTCGCGTGAGGGGTTTGGAGAGAACCTTTTCAGGGACTGGAGGTACGATCATGCCGGGAGGCCCAGGAAAGATTTCGTGCTGAATGACGAAAGGTACGGGGGAGAGATAATGGTGGCAGGAAAGAATTTCGGCAGCGGGAGCAGCCGCGAGCATGCAGCCTGGGCGATAAAGGATTACGGCTTCAGGGTGGTGGTCTCCAGCTTTTTTGCGGACATATTCAGGAACAATGCACTCAATAACGGTTTGCTGCCGGTGCAGGTAACCGGCGATTTCCTGTCCCTGCTTTTCAACCGTATAGAGAGAGACCCACGTGTAACGGTAAGGGTTGACCTGGAAAAGCAGGCTGTCAGCCTGGAGGGTGAGGGGGTATCTGAAAATTTTGAAATAAGTGCATACAAGAAAAAATGCCTGCTGAACGGGTACGACGACATCGATTACCTGTTAAGTATGAAGGAAAGGATAACAGAATGGGAACAAAAAAGAGAGTTATGAGAACTGTTGAAGTAATGGACACAACGCTCAGGGATGGTGAACAGACCACGGGTGTATCTTTCAATGACGGAGAAAAGCTGGCAATAGCGCAGCTGCTGCTCGATGAGATCAGGGTGAACCGTATTGAGGTGGCATCGGCCCGGGTGTCGGAGGGGGAGTACCGCGCGGTAAAACGGATCACCGAATGGGCGGCTGCAAAGGGCTATCTTGACCGGGTCGAGGTGCTCGGTTTTGTCGACGGCACGCTGTCGCTGGACTGGGCCTGTGAGGCGGGCGTTAAGGTCGTGAACCTGCTCACCAAGGGGTCGCTGAAGCATTGCGAGGGGCAGCTGCGCAAAACACCGCAGCAGCACCTTGACGATATCGACAGTGTGATCGGGGAGGCTTCCCGAAGGGGGTTGAAGGTGAATGTTTATCTCGAGGACTGGTCCAATGGCATGATCTACTCACCCGCATATGTTGAGAATATGATCGAACATCTTAGCACCAGGAATATTGAAAGGATCATGCTTCCCGATACGCTGGGGATACTGAATCCCGACCAGGTTTTGGAGTTCTGCAACTGGGCCGTCTCGCGCTGGCCGGATATCCATTTCGACTTTCATGCGCACAACGACTATGACCTGGGCACTGCAAACGTTGTTTCGGCTGTCAAAGCCGGTATGAAAGGGGTTCACACTACCGTTAACGGACTCGGAGAGCGTGCAGGCAATGTGCCTCTTGCAAGTGTACTCGGGGTGCTCAACGACCATCTGAAAATCGGGAACACACTTGTGGAATCAAAGGTTTCAAAGGTTTCAAAGATGGTTGAGCTGTTCAGCGGAATCAGAATACCTGAAAACAAGCCGCTTACAGGTGAATATGTCTTTACGCAGTGCTGCGGCGTGCATGCCGATGGCGACGACAAGGGAGACCTCTATTTCAATGAGTTGTTGCCCGAGAGGTTCGGCAGGTTCAGGCGTTACGCCCTGGGTAAGACCTCAGGGAAGGCCTCAATAAAGAAGAACCTCGAAGAGCTTGGCATAACATTGTCAAAGGAGGACCTGGACAAGGTTACCAGGAGGGTCATTGAACTTGGCGACCAGAAAGAGACAGTCACTACCGGCGACCTGCCCTATATCATATCAGATGTTCTGAAGAATGGTTCAAAAGAGCAGTCCATCAAACTGGTCAATTATCACCTTACGGTTGCGCGGGGAATGAGGCCGGTAGCTTCACTGAGCGTGTCGATAGAGGGTGAGACCTACTCTGAAACGTCGGTAGGCGACGGGCAGTACGATGCTTTCATGAAAGCCATGTGGAAAATTTACCAGACCCTTGGCAGACCTGTGCCTGCACTTACTGATTACCTGGTGACAATACCCCCGGGAGGCAAGACTGACGCACTGGTTGAAACAATCATTACATGGGAATATGAAGGTGTAGAGTACCGGACTCGGGGACTTGATGCGGACCAGACAACCGCTGCGATAAAGGCCACCATGAAAATGCTGAATATTATTGGGAACAGGGAGGTTATGAAAAAGACTTCTTCGGGAAACCTGGAAAAACAGTCCTGAAACGACATCATATTTATTTAATATTATTTTTACGGAATGGAGATCAAAATTGCAGTGCTTGCAGGCGACGGGATCGGACCGGAGATTACACAGCAGGCGATAAAAGTTATTGACAAGGTTTGCAGGAAAACAGGTCATAAACCCGAATACAGTGAAGGACTTACAGGTGCCATAGCTATTGATAAAACAGGAAATCCTTATCCCGAAGATACTCACCGCCTTTGTATGGAATCGGATGCGGTACTGTTCGGGGCCATAGGTGACCCCAGATATGACAATGACCCGAAAGCAAATGTGAGGCCCGAGAAAGGGCTTCTTGAGATGAGGCAGAAGCTGGGGCTTTACGCTAATATAAGGCCGGTGACGACGTTCGGCCCACTTCTTCATAAATCACCTCTCAGAAAGGATATTGTTGACGGAGCTGATTTTCTGGCTGTAAGGGAGCTTACCGGCGGCATATATTTCGGCAGACCCCAGGGAAGGTCCGAAGACGGCAATACTGCTTACGATACCTGCGTATATCACAGGTTCGAGATAGAACGCATTTGCACCCTGGCTCTTAATTTTGCCATGAAGAGGCGCAGGAAACTTACCATGGTTGACAAGGCAAATGTGCTTGCCACATCCAGGTTATGGCGGGAGGTGATGCAGGAACTGGCCCCTTCATACCCGGAAGTGGAGGTTGAGTACATGTTCGTCGACAATGCTGCCATGCAGATAATCCAGTGGCCCAGGAGGTTTGATGTGATAGTTACAGAGAACATGTTTGGCGATATACTTACCGATGAGGCCAGCGTAATAACCGGTTCGCTTGGCATGTTGCCTTCTGCATCCATAGGAGTTCACACCTCAGTTTTTGAACCTATTCACGGCTCATATCCCCAGGCTGCAGGCAGAAATATTGCAAATCCGGTGGCCACGGTATTGTCGGCCGCAATGATGTTCGAGCATGCATTTGACTGTGAAGAGGGCGGGAGGCTTATCAGAAATGCGGTTGAAGCATCTCTTGAGGCGGGGGTCGTTACCGGCGATATTGATGACACAGCCCCGGCTTCCACATCGGAGGTAGGTGACTGGCTGGCCGGCTGGATTGAAAAAAGCTAACAATATATTAAGATATGATCAAGGTTCTAAAATTTGGCGGAAGCTCACTTTGCAATCCCGCCACACTTGACACTCTGCTGGACGTCATATCAGACAACCAAAAAGAGAAGCGGGAGGTGGCCGTTGTATGCTCGGCACTTGAAGGTGTTACAAACCTGATAAGTGAACTGGTTGAACAGGCAATTGCCGGAAAGGATCTGTCGGCGGGTATCAGGCAGCTGGAAGATCTCCATTACAACATTGTCAGAAGCCGCCTGGAAATAAAGAGGCAGAATGAGGTGCTGCTGACACTTAAGCTTTATTTCAACCAGCTTGAGGAGATGCTGTCAGGAATATCTGCTCTCGGAGAGGTTTCGTTGCGTACGGTTGACCGCGCTCTGTCTTACGGCGAGCTCTGTTCAGCATTCATGTTCACGGCTTTTGTCGGGCAATCCTGCGGGAAGGCTGTATTTGCCGATACAAGACAGCTTGTAAAGACCGATAGCAACTACGGCCAGGCCAATGTTATTGAGGAATTCAGCAATACACTGATAAGAAATTTCGTAAAGGAGAACGAAGGGTCGATACCTGTGTTTACCGGTTTCATTGCTTCCAATGAAGCGGGTATTACCACCACACTTGGGCGGGGGGGATCGGATTATACTGCGGCAATAGTTGCAGCAGCCATTGATGCCGGTGAGATTGAGATCTGGACCAACGTTGACGGTATAATGACAGCCGATCCGCGTATGGTTAAAAAGGCATTTTCTATCCCGCAACTCTCCTACAGCGAGGCTGTTGAGCTAAGCTATTTCGGCGCCAGGGTGATCCATCCGCCCACCATGTTCCCGGCCAGGGCAAAAAATATAACCATAACAATCAAAAACAGCTTTAATCCCTCGTTCAGGGGAACCATAATCACGGCAAGCGCAGATAAGAACGGGTCGCTTATCAAGGGCATATCATGTATATCCGAGATCTGCCTGATCACAATATCGGGAGGGGCCATGGTAGGTGAAAAGGGATTCAGCGGCAGACTTTTCAGCCGGCTGGCCGCTGAGGGTATCAATGTATTTCTGATAACCCAGGCCAGCTCCCAGCACAGCATCAGCCTTGCAGTCAGTCCCCGCGACATATCCCCTGCAAGAAAGGTTATTAACCGGGAGTTTGAGCTGGACCTCCAGTCCGGCCGGCTTGACCGGCCTCTATTTGATGACAACCTGAGCATCATTGCAGTTGTTGGTGAAAACATGAAGAATAAGCGGGGACTGTCGGGTAAGGTGTTCAGCTCGCTTGGCAGGAGCGGGGTAAACGTGGTGGCCATAGCACAGGGATCATCAGAGCTTAATATCTCTGTGGTGATTGACAGAAAGGACCTGTCAAAGGCAATGAATTCGGTTCATGATGCAATGTTCCTGTCACCCGTCAAAACGCTGAACGTCTTTTTCTGCGGTGTCGGAAACATCGGAGGCACTCTTTTAAGGCAGATAGCCGGCCACCACCGGTTCCTGGAGCAGAACAGACATATTAAGCTTTCTCTTATCGGTTTATGCAACAGCAAACGTCACCTCTTCAACCCCGAAGGTGCAGATCCGGGATCATGGAGAAAGGATCTTCAGGATAAGGGTAGCGAGGGAACAGTGAACGATTTTATTGAATATGCGTTCAGACTCAACCTTCCGAACTCTGTATTTGTCGACAATACCGGAAGCACGGAAGTGCCCCGGCTTTACCAGCAACTTTTTGAGAAGAGCTTTTCGGTGGTTACCTGCAACAAGATAGGCAATACAGGCAATTTTGACAGCTACAGGCTGAACCGTGACGCCGCTGCCAGGTTTGGTGTTGATTATCTTTATGAAACCACCGTAGGTGCTGGATTGCCAATAATCAAGACGCTCCAGGAGTTACTTGTATGCGGTGATGAGATCCTCAGGGTGGAAGCTATACTTTCGGGCACCATATCTTTTGTGTTCAATGAATACAAGGGGGACAGGACTTTTGCCAGCGTGGTTCAGGAAGCACAGGAAAAGGGCTTTACCGAGCCTGACCCCAGGGACGACCTTAGCGGACTTGATTTTGCAAGAAAAATGCTCATTATTGCGAGGGAGACGGGACTCGAAACTGAATTTGAAGATATGGAACTGCAGCCCATACTACCGGAGAACTGCCTTAATGCAGCTACGGTGGAGGATTTTTACCGCGAGCTTGAAGCTTCGGAAGAACACTTCAGCTTGCTGAAGAATAAGGCTGCCGCCGAAAACAAGGTTGTGCACTACGTGGGTGTCTTAGCTGATGGAAAGGCCAGAACCGAACTTATGATGCTCGATTCTTCCCACCCGTTCTATAACCTGACCGGAAGTGATAATATAATCTCCTTCACTACAAACCGTTATCTTGATAACCCGATGGTCATAAAGGGCCCGGGAGCAGGGGCGGAGGTGACTGCCGCGGGTGTGCTGGCCGACCTGGTAAGGGTGGGGGCCGACTGAACCGGGTAATTGAAATTCATAACTTATGGATCAGGTAAAGGTTTTTGCCCCTGCAACGGTTGCAAACGTAGGATGTGGCTACGATGTTCTTGGCTTTGCAGTATACAGTCCCGGTGACGAGGTGACCGTGCGCATGGCAGACGGCAGCAGGGTGATGCTCGATCTCGTCGAGGGTGACGACGGCAGGCTGCCGCTTGATCCTGAAAAGAACACTGTAAGCTCCGTGGTAATTAGCTACCTTGAGCATATCGGCTCAAAACATGGTGTCGGGATCAGCCTGTGCAAGAAGATGCCTTTCGGAAGCGGACTTGGGTCCAGCGCTGCAAGTGCTGTCGGGGGACTGGTTGCAGTTAACGAACTCATGGGAAATCCTCTTACCAGGAAAGAGCTGCTTCCGTTTGCGATGGAAGGCGAAAGGCTGGCCTGTGGAAATGCCCATGCCGATAACGTTGCTCCCTCACTGCTGGGGGGATTTGTGCTGATACGCTCCTATGACCCCCTGGATGTGATCTCTCTTCCAGTGCCCGGAGATATATGCTGTGCGCTGGTGTATCCTCATATTGAAATACCCACACTGGCGGCACGGCAGATCATAAGACAGAATATCCCGATGAAAGATGCGATAAGACAATGGGGTAATGTCGGGGCTCTTGTGGCCGGCCTGTACAGCGATGACCTGAAGCTGATCGGAAGGAGCATGGAGGATGTCATTGTTGAGCCGGTCAGGAAAATGCTCATACCGGGGTTTGACAGGCTCAGGGAAACAGCGGTTGAGAACGGTGCCCTGGGATTTGGCATATCGGGGTCCGGGCCTACGGTATTTGCGCTGTGCATGAACAGGAGCTTTGCAGAAGTTGCAGCAGAAGCACTGGTGAACGAACTGGCCGGTAACGGGGTGGCTTCGACCTCATGGGTGTCGGAAATAAACAGTGAAGGAGCGGTTGTACTGCCCCCTTCTGGTAATGATTGTTAAAATGTTGTATTACAGTACAAAAGGCATAGCACCACCAGTTACTCTCAGGGAAGCTGTTTTGCGCGGACCAGCTCCTGACGGGGGTCTTTATATGCCCGAAAGGCTGCCACATTTTGACAGCGCTTTTATCAGGGCACTTAGTGGAAAGAATCTTAAGGAGATATCCTTTGAGATTGCATCTGCGTTCTTTGCCAGGGACATATCCCGGGATGTTCTTGAAGGGATAGTCGGACAGGCTATTGATTTTCCCATTCCCCTTGTTGAGGTGCAGCCCGGTGTGTACAGCCTTGAACTGTATCACGGTCCCACAATGGCCTTTAAGGATATGGGGGCTCGTTTCATGTCAAGACTCATGTCCTTTCTCTACCGCAATATGGATAAGCCGCTCAATGTAATAGTGGCTACATCCGGAGATACAGGATCGGCAGTCGCATCAGGTTTTCACGAAGTGGAAGGCATAAATGTGATTGTATTGTTCCCCAAAGGCAGGGTCAGCAGGTTGCAGCGGTTACAGATAACCACCCTCGGCAGGAATATCCATCCGCTGGAAGTTGAGGGGAGCTTTGATGACTGCCAGGGACTGGCACGAAATATTCTGGCTGATAAGGAGCTTAACAGCCAACTTACCCTTACATCGGCCAACAGTATTAATATCGGGAGACTTGTACCTCAGTGCTTCTACTATTTCTATGCCGCTGCCCGGTTATGGGATAAACCGGGGGGACCGGTATTCAGTGTCCCAAGTGGCAATTTCGGCAACCTTACGGCTGGAGTTATGGCAATGCTCGCCGGATTACCGGTCAGGAAATTCATCGCAGCGGTAAACATTAACGATGTATTTCCTAAATTTCTTGCGACCGGACAGTATAAACCTGCCGCTTCGGTTCCTACTTACAGCAGTGCCATGGATGTGGGCGACCCTTCCAATTTTGCCAGGCTCAATATGCTGATGGGCGGACTCCCTGCTAACTTCCGCGAAAGCATAATGTCGTGGTCGTTTACCGATGGACAGACTGCAGATGCAGTAAGGAGGGTGGCGAACGATACCGGTTATGTAATGGACCCCCATGGGGCAGTGGCCTGGCTCGGACTGGAGAAATATGCCGGTTTAACCGGATACACTGGTCCGCGTATTTTTCTTGAAACCGCCCATCCTGCGAAGTTCCCTGAAACGATGAAAGTTATACTGGGCAAGTATGAGTATGTGCCTCCGCAGTTCATGATGCTTGACGAGGCAGAGGAGAAATTCACCCAGGTTCCCTACGATGCCGGTGCGGTAAAGGACTACCTTTTGGGAATCAGCAGCTGATCATGCTACCCGCTGCTGGTAAGAAAAACTTAACGGTTTGTTATTACATGGTCTGGAAAAATGTTGTATTTTGTGATATCAATTTAAAATACAGATACTGCCATGAGAAACCAGCTTTCAATACACCTGACTGCTCCTGCAAGCATACTGCGTTTAACAGGATTTATCAGCGGCAAGACACATATTAAGGCGTTGCTGTTCATTCCCCTGCTTGTTCTGTTGCTCATACTGCATTCGGCCGTCCTCAATGCCCAGGTCAAAAGAGTTACATTGCTCAACACCACCGATGAACACTCCACCTTGTTGCCTTTGCCGTTAACCGACTACCACCCGGAATTGCCCGACCCTTCTGTCGGAGGTTTCGCCCGGCTGGCGACGCTTGTACGCTCGATAAGGGAGAATGCAGGCAACGACCCGGTTCTTCTTATGTCGGGAGGCGATTTCATAGGAGGTACTCCATATGCGTGGTTGATACTTGAAGGGCATTCTGCAGAGATTGAGATAATGAAAAGAATTGGATACGATGCCCTTACCATAGGGAACCATGAGTTTGATTACGGACCGGAAATTCTTGCCGGATATCTCATTGATGCCGGTTATCCGGTCTATAATGACACAATGCCGCTTATTTCTTCAAACATATCAATACCTGAAGAGAACAGGCTCATGGAAGCCGGGATAAGGGAACACCACATATTTGACCTGCCTAACGGTTTGAGGATCGGGGTATTCGGCCTGATGGGGCGGGAGGCGTACAGCGTTGCCAGCTATGCCGGGCCTGTTACGGTAACCGACCAGCATGCGGCGGCGGCACGACAGGTAGAGCTGCTGAGGAATGCAGGAGTGGATATAATAGTTGCGCTTACACATTCAGGCATAGGTGAGGACAGGGAACTGGCTGCAGCGGTAGACGGGATCGATGTCATACTGGGAGGTCACGATCACTTTCTGACGCATGAGCCGGTCAGGGTAAATAATACGGTAATCCTCCATTCAGGATATTATCTCTCTTATCTCGGGAGACTTGATCTGGAGTTTGACCAGGAAAACGGTACCCTGTCTGTTGTAAATGAAAGAAACAGTAATCCGTTTCTTATACCTCTGGACAGCACGGTGCCTGAAGACCCTGATATACTTGCGATGATAGACGATTATACTGATAAGCTGAACATCTTTGTAACAGAACACACCGAAGGCATGTTTACCGATATTGAGGATCCGGTTTTCAAATCGGACTTCATATTGGAAAAGCCGGGACCGTTTATTGAAACAACTGTCGGTAACTTCGTGACTGATGCCATGAGGATGGAGGTAGCCCGGATGACCGGGCACAGGGTTGATTTGGCAGTTCAGGGCAACGGAGTTATCAGGGCAGATATCATTCCTGGCACCATGGAGTGGTCGGAAGGGCAGGTTTCGTTCTTTGACCTCGCTACGGTCGCCGGCCTCGGATCAGGCCCGGACCAAAAAGCCGGTTATCCACTTGTATCATTCTGGCTGACAGGCCGGGAGATACTGAACGTTCTTGAAATAAC
This sequence comes from Bacteroidales bacterium, assembly GCA_007133565.1. Classification (GTDB taxonomy): domain Bacteria; phylum Bacteroidota; class Bacteroidia; order Bacteroidales; family PUMT01; genus PXAP01. The sequence goes on along the minus strand of SLMM01000090.1, from coordinate 4,975 downwards.
CTCGCTGCTCTCTCAGTTGATGGGCGACATATATTTTTTTCAGGTTTCCGGCCTGCGATACACCTATGATCCCGGCAAGGCTGTCTGGCTCAGAATTCCGTTTGCAGGGATACCTGTTCCGGCCTACCGTTCGGTGATCAGTGCAGAGATGTATGATGGAGAGGGAATCCAGGATGACAACAATTATGTGCCGGTAGATCAGGACAGGCTCTACCATGTAGTGACCGACCACTACCTCACCTCCTTCCTGCCGATGGTGGGTGACATACTGCCAAGGCTCAGCCTGGTGGCCAAGGACGAATATGGCAACCCCCTGGAACCCGATGAGGCCATCCTGGTTCACGACGAGAAAGAGTTCAAGGTTTGGGAAGCCCTTGCACTTTATGGCAAATCATTTGAACCAGGAGAAGGGGGGCTGCCGCAGGTACCTGCATACTATGCAGAGACAGGAGGCAGAATCACTTCCCGCGAAGGAGTTCCGCTTGCCGTATGGTCATGGACCATAGTCATTGTGATATTGCTGATCCTCTCGTTACTGGTAAGGCTTGTCATTATAAAGATACGGGCACGAATTAAACACAGGCAGAGGTGATCTGCAGGAGATCTGCGAAAACTCAACAGATTGAAAGTGAAGATTTATTCAGAATTGTTTTGTGAGGTTCATTCCTCCTGCCTCGCAGGATAACCTCCAAAGCCAATGACTGAGTAACCAGTGAGGTCAAATCTGCCGGGACGGTCAGGGTTCAGTTCTTTGACCACCATTTTGGTAAACGACTGTGTTACCTTGTCACCAAATTCATACTCCATTATCAGTCCCTCCAGTCCTGCATGACCACCTGAAAGAGCCTGGAAACCTCCCATGTATCCCCATGCCCTGGAGTAATCGAATACTGCATCTGGTGATACCCAGATGTTTATACGGAGGCTGTCATCTTCCCACACGTATTCGTTACATGTATATCCTGATATTGTTTTTGTGCGGCCTGTCCTGCTGAAATCCGGGATAAGGAGGGCGGCATCATAAACCTCATCTTCTTCATGGTCTTCCATGTCGGGTTGGTATGTCACGGCCTGCTCATCAGGATCCATCCTGAGCGCCAGTCCGGTTTTTTCGCCCTCAGATTCAGACAACATAAGCATAACCTGGTTATGAAGATCGAAAATAAACAGGTGTTCGCCGTATTCACCCGTAGATTCATTAATGCCTGCAAAACGCATGGCAAAATTGTCATCATCTTCATTGAAGAACAGGGTATAGTCCATCTCTGAATGATCGCCCGATTCTGAGTCGTAACTTTCAACATCCATACTCATACTTGAGCTGAAAGTATAGTGATCTTCAAAATCCAGATCGGCCATTCCCATGGCTCTTTTCATCCTCTCCTCCATTCTAAGCTGAAAAGGGGTAGGAGGTGTCTCACCCCGGCCGGGTTCACCCTTTTCGTCAACCTCTTTTTCAGTTTCTGTGGTTTCACCTCTCACTGCTTCCCTGACCCTGTCCCTTAGCAATCCGCGTACCTGCGCGGCTGATTCTGATACACCGGTGAAGGCGAGGACCATAACAAGGATTAAAATTTTTTGTGCCATAACATAAAGATTTAGGTTAATATACGGGAACCCAGATTCAAATGCTTATGCAGCAGTGAATTCAGCATACAAGTTACAAAATATATCAATATATAATCTCTGCCCGGAAAAATTTAGAGACAATTCAGCCTCGGAGAATTATTTTGCAGGCAGCTGGTCAAGCAGCGGGATGGTCTTATTTTTAATGTCATCTATAATTGCCCGGTAGTGTTTTTTGACAAGTGCAGGATTGTCCTTCCCGTCGGGATTGTTGGACCTGGCAATGTATTCATTGCGGTGAGTGACTATCTCTTCAATAATGCTATTGATCTTCTCTTCTTTTACTTCAGGATGAAAATGCTGATAAACAAGACATTCGGATATAAGCTCGAACGTAATGCCGTGTATGTCCTTTTTCAGATCTCTTCTGCTGGCCATGGCTGTTCTGTTTTGTTTCAGCAAAAGTAGGAAAATATTTACACTATTGATATATTGGCCTGATTAAAACAACTATGTCTACTGCAGCAGATAATCTTACCGCGGTAATCCTGGCTGGTGGAAAGAATCTACGTTTTGGAGGTTCTGACAAGGCTTTTATGCTGGTTGACGGAATACCAATGATAAAGGTTTTAACCGGCAAAGTTGAGGGGCTTTTCAGTGAAATTCTTGTTGCGACCAACTCTCCGGAAAAGTATGCAGAGCTTGCAGGAGTGGTTCCCGTTACAGATGTATTCAAAGGCATGGGGCCTCTCGGGGGCATACATGCGGCAATGAAAATGGCGTCAAATCCCGGAATATTTGTTGTATCATGTGATATGCCTTTTGTTGACAAGGATGTGATCGGGGCAATTGCACGGAAGTATGAAAAGACGCCCGATGCCGATGCTGTAATTCCGGTTCTCGGAGGATATACTGAACCACTCCATGCGATATACCGCACTTCTCTGGCAGAATACCTTGAGAAGTATCTTGCCTCCTCACCTGACCTTTCAGTCCGCAATTTCATTTCAGGGCTCAAGGCAGTTTATATTGATATGCCGGATACTGAGAATGTAAGGAGATCATTCACAAACATAAACAGGCCCGATGACCTGCCAGCCTCCGGATAATGGCGCTGATAATTATCAGGTTAATTGCAGCGCACCGGATAAGTCGGAGAGAATACCTAATTTTGCACTTCCCGTTACTGGAAATGTTAAAAACAAATACTTAAATCATGGCAGGAGTGGAAATAAAGGAATTTTTAAAGGATATTGAATTGTTCCGCGAGCTTGACGAAGCGGAATTCGATGCTCTTTACGGTGCTGTATCCGAAAAAGTGATAAATAAAGGTTCGCTCCTTTTCAGGGAAAATGCTCCGCGAACCAATATATTCGTTATCTACAGCGGGGAGGTTGAACTATTTAAAACCACTCCTTTCGGACTTGAAAAGAGGCTGACCTATTTCAGCCGCGGAGATTTCCTTGGCGAAGGCTCGTGGGGCAGCAAGTCGCCCCACTCAACATCGGCACGAGCACTTGCCGAAACCAGGGTGCTTGCAATCGATCAGGAATTCTTTCTGAAGAACAGCTCAGCAGCCCTGAAAATATTTTCCAACATTGCAAGGGTCATGTCGCGCAGGATGCGTAATGCCAACAACCGCATAATTGACGTAGGTGCGCAGTATGAATCGGGCAGGACCAGGGAAGAGCATGACCTGCTGGGTGACAGGAACGTGCCGTTCGAAGTATACTACGGTATCCAGACCTTGCGCGGGATTGAGAACTTCAATATAAGCGGCATCACCCTGAACTTCTACCCGGTGCTGATAAGTGCCCTGGCCATGGTAAAGATGGCAGCTGCGAAGACAAATTATGATCTGGGTCTGCTTGATAAGTCGGTTTGCGACGCTATTGTGCGTGCATGCAATGAGGTCAGGAACGGTAAATTTCACAGCAATTTTGCCGTTGATATGATCCAGGGCGGGGCAGGAACCTCAACAAACATGAATGCCAACGAGGTTATAGCAAACCGCGCGTTGGAGATACTTGGCCACGAGAGGGGGGAGTATGAATTCTGCCACCCGAACAACCACGTCAACCTTTCGCAGTCCACTAACGACGCCTATCCGACTGCTATCAAGATAGCCCTGATAAACAGCAATAAAACCCTTGTCGAGGTGCTGAAGGAGTTGATAATCTCATTCAGGAAGAAAGGGGAGGAGTTTTCCGACGTAATCAAGATGGGGAGGACCCAGCTGCAGGATGCTGTTCCGATGACCCTGGGGCAGGCATTTGAGGCCTATGCAACTACACTTGAAGAGGAGGTGCTGAGGCTTAACGAAAATGCAAACCTGTTCCTTGAAGTAAACATGGGCGCCACTGCTATCGGAACCGGGATCAACTCCGATCCGGACTATGCAGGCAAGGTTATCCGGCACCTGCAGGCAATAACCGGGCTAAAGATTGTCAATGCCGCCAATCTTGTCGAAGCAACCCAGGATACAGGCGCGTTTGTAATGTATTCATCGGCAATTAAAAGGACCGCTATTAAGCTCAGTAAAATCTGCAATGACCTCAGGCTTCTCTCTTCGGGACCCCGTGCCGGATTTAACGAGATCAACCTGCCGCCCATGCAGCCAGGATCGTCGATAATGCCGGGCAAGGTTAATCCTGTAATTCCTGAAGTTGTTAACCAGATAGCATTCAAGGTGATCGGAAATGACCTGACTGTCAGCCTTGCGGCGGAAGCCGGGCAGCTTGAACTGAACGTGATGGAACCGGTCATGGTGCAGAGCCTGTTTGAATCGGTAGAGATGCTCAAGAACGGCATGCTGACGCTCAAGATACGGTGTGTTGACGGCATTACAGCCAATCAGGAACATTGCCGGGAGCAGGTTCAGAACAGCATCGGACTCGTTACAGCCCTGAACCCCGTCCTTGGATACGAGGTATGCACAAAACTGGCTAAGGAGGCGCTGGAGACAAACAGGGGCGTTTACGACCTGGTGCTGGAGCAGGAGCTGTTGTCAAAAGAGGAGCTAGACCGGCTGCTTCTGCCTGAGAACATGATAGCTCCGCAGAAGATGAACAGGAAGAAGTAAGCCGGAAACGACCTAAACTGATTAACATCCTTACCTTGAGCTTATCATTGGCGACTACAAATGCCCGTGGGGGACTTTTGCAGCAGACCATCTGCCATTCACATCAGATCATAATAAGAGCGGCCTGACTGAGGCCGCTCTTATCGCATGTTACCAGCTGTTCAGGCTATATGCTGTTACCTGAACACCAGCTGGATGGTTGTTACGGTTCCGTTTTCTCTTATTCGAAGGAGGTAGACACCCCGGCTTGCATTACGTAGGTCGATTGTCTCCTTCAGGTTATCTGCACCATGAAACTCCCTTGCATATACAAGGTTCCCGGCAACG
>SLMM01000026.1 GCA_007133565.1 Bacteroidales bacterium | reverse complement strand
TTCCGCGTTCAAACGCCGCCATGTCGAACTCCACCCTGAACCGGTGCCATTTTCCCGGAGTGAAGGGGCCTGCTGTCACCACTGTATTGTTGGCAGTAGTATAGAAGAAGTTGCCATCTTTATCGATCCCCGTCCGCAATGCTATAACCAGCCCTTTGTCTGAAAAAACCACCGCAGCTTCCCGCCCCGTCTCTTCAAGCCGCATCTCCCACATGGCAGTATATCTCCAGCCCTGTTGCCTGAACCGGAACTCAGCATCTGCCTGGTTGACAAATTCAAGGTACCCGTTGCTGATATCGAAGTCCCCGTCCTTCTCCCACCTTTGCAGGCTGTAAAGCTGCTCCTCATGCTGACCTTCCCTGTATCCCAGCCACTTCCACTCATCCAGCACCAGCCTGTCCCGTATCTCAGGCAGGGGTTGAGGCTTGAGTCTCCTCATCACATTTTCAACCTCTTCATCAGGAGCAACTATCGTGTTGAACCCGGGGTCATTAAAGTACTCCGACGCGAAGGCGGCATAATGCTTCAGAAACTCAACCCTTTGTTCAGTATCGAAGTACTGAGTTTCTCCAAAAAAATCTGTTTCGCCGTTTGCTGACGGGTTGCTGGTGATGTAGCGCATCTCAAAAGACCTTGACAACTCCTGTCCGGATACAAGGACAGGGATCAGCAAAAACAGGTAAGCCAGGATAATGTGTTTTCTCATGATCTGTAGTGGTATTATTTATGGCAGGGCATAATTGGTTTTGTATAGGCTTATTTATTATCAGGCAGTGGTTGGTTTGACACTACTAATATAAGGAAATATAGTTACTGTGAACATTTTATGCTTCGACCGAAGTTGGATCGAAATTACCAATAAACTACGGTGGCGACCATTTGTCTGGAGAGGCGGGATACATTTTGCTGGCTGGGTACAAAATGCAAGATTATCAGGTCCAAAAGTTGAATTCAGGCAAATTACTAATGACAGTATGCATTTTAGATTAAAATCATGAAACCCGCTTCAACCTGAATTATAATTATTCTGGGGTTGATTATTTACCCGCTATGGGATTCCAGTTGAGGCAAAATTACATGCGTTTCGGCGACCGTGTTTCTTACGGATGGCAACCCGGGGCAGATTCTCCATTCCAACGTATCATGCTGTCGATGAACAGTGCAGTCTTTCGGAACAACCACACAAGTGAGATTGAAACATCTGAAACAGGGCCGTCGCTTCAGCTTGACTGGAAAAGAGGAGATATTGGAATGCTGCAGGGAATGATTTTTGCGGAAAATATACCTGTACCCTTCACACTGTCGCCCGATGTGGAGGTCCCTGCCGGATCATACAGCTATCCTTCAGTATCAGTAATTTATCAGACTCCGGTACAATCCGCGTGACGGAAATAATTTATACGTGGTATTCAATGAAATCCTTAATTCCGACAGTGCCACCGATTACCCGGCAACACCCTTTTCAATGAGCAGGACCGTGCTGATGAAATATACCTATACTTTTAGTTTTTAAACAACCCTGATAATCCAAACCAGTATCCCGGTTAAAGAACCGCCGGTATTAATTTGAAGTACCACATTAAACTATTCTTTGTGAAACCGGACCGGATTGTTTATATCTTCATCTGTAAACAAGCTCAGTTCAACTATTTTTGCATTTGACCTGTATAATGGTGGTACAATATTCCGGGCTTGCTCTTTGCCGGGTACCTCTACCAGGATCCATGCTTTATGCTCCCCGTCCATGCAGCCCCAGTCAGCTTTACGTAGAAAATGAGAGCCGGACTCCAGAAAAATCCGGATGGCTTTCTGGCATTCTTGTTTGCTCTCGCCGTGGGGAACTTCGATTAAAAACCGTTTCATATCTGAATCCTCCAAAACTTGTTTGTTCAAAACTTATGCCTTATGATATCCAATAATATAACAATATAAATACAAATATGTTTGCATCTATAAGTTTTTAATCTGAATTACCGGGTTAATTTCTCTGTCCTTAATTACCAGGGAATTTCGAAAAATATAAGTTTCAGGAGATATTGAGCTGATATGGAGCTTCGAACACGCCTTCGTACATATCTCCTATTCGGAGTTGCCTCTCTCTGAAAATGCCTCATGAATGTGCAACCGTTCTTTAAGCCACCTCTTTCAGGGTTATTTAGTCCGGTTTTAGCCAGTTTTTACTGCAGTGCCAGCTAGTAAAAGCGGGTAGGTTTATTGGCTGGGCCCACTAATATTTATTTGTGAGAAAAATATCCCAAACCAGTCCGATTGTAGCGAAATTGATCAGAGTGAAATTGTAAACATCGCTGACATCGGCACCGCCCTCCAGTATCCTGTACCCTGCCTTCCCCGAAAGGTTATCTGTTATCTTAAAACTGCTGCCGACAAAGAAGTCAAAAGCCCGTCCCGGTCCCCCTGCCAGTCCGTCACCCTCCAGGTAAATCATCCACCGCTCAAACTCGCGTGATGCAAACAGGTGCACCAACGGTACGAATCCGAGGTCATCCTTCTTGTCGCTCATCTCCCCACTGCTCAGTTGTACCCGTGCATCCCTGATCTTGGCGGTGAAACCGACCCCGATGGTCCACCCGTCCGATTGCAGCACATCCCTCCTGTAGCCGAGCCGGTAGCTGTTAAACTTGTAGAACCCTTCGATCATCTGCCCCCGGGTGAAGAGCGATTGCTGAAAGCGTATGTCGAACGGGGCGGGGCCCTCATAATTCAGTCCCAGCGGGGCAAACAGCCCGAAAAGATGGTTCCTTTCAGCAAAGGAGTAGCTCACCCTCAACCTGAGAGGGATGACTGGCCCCTGGAGTTCGAAGTCTTTGTTGAAATCAAATGTCGTGCCCGTTGCGTTGGGTATCCTTACCTCATTATATCCCTGGAAAGGAAGGCCTGTCTCGATATCCAGCCTCAACTGGGCTTGCGCGACTGGACAGGAGACTAATACTAACAGGAGGATGACGGTTCGTTTAAGAAAGTGTCGAATAATCATAAAAACTATATTTACTGTGGCTATAATCTCATAGTGCAAGGTATAAAAAAAACGGACACATGACTGTTTCAGGAAAAACCCGGGAGAGCGGAAAATTTTCCTATCTTAAACCTGATTTTTAAACCTTAGAACTTGCAGAAATGCCAGATTTTGAATCATTCGAGTTACCTGAAGAATTTCTGATTACAGGAGCAGCCGTTAAGGCCGGGATATTTGAAGCATTAAAAGACAGGTCCCTGACCCTGGGCGAACTCGCTGCTGTTACCGGGAGCAACCAGCGAGCATTGTGGACGGTTACCGAAGCCCTGGTTTCATTGGGCTGTCTTGAGCATGAGAAGGGAAAGCTCAGGCTGACACGGGAGTGTCACTCTGTTTTGTACGATAAGGAAAGTCCACGCTACCAGGGCTTTGCTTTCATGCACACCTATCATCTTTTACCCAGGTGGCTCGAGTTGCCAAATATTCTGAAAACCGGCAAACCGGCTCAGAAAAAAGAGAGCACCGATGAGCACAGAAGCTTCATAGAGGCCATGAGCCACTATGCCCGTGAAGATGCTGACAGGATAGCCGGATACTGTTTGCGCGGACTACCTGCAGAGCTGGAAGTACTTGACATCGGGGGAGGGCCTCTCACAATTGCAAGGGCTTTTGCCCTGAACGGAGCAAAAGTCACAATTCTGGACCTTCCCGAAGTGGTCGATATGATGGAGCCGGAGGTTGAACCCGGACTCCGGGTAAGGATGGTGAAGGGAGACTTTACCGAAAGCCTTCCCGAAGGCCCGTTTGACCTTGCCTACCTCGGCAATATCTGCCATATCTTTGGTGAAATTGAAAACCGGAAGCTTTTCAAAGATGTGGCCGGCATTCTCAAAAAAGGAGGGAGGATCATTGTTAATGACTTCATCAGGGGTACCGGTCCCGGTCCCGCCCTTTTCGCCGTCAACATGCTTGTAAACACCGATACAGGCGGCACATGGACATATGAACAGTACAGGACATGGCTTGAAGATGCCGGCTATTCAGTATCACCCTATGATGAGATTGGTGAGAACCAGCTGATACAAGCACATCTGCCAGCATAGCCGACAGCAGGTCTGATTAACTTGATTTAGGGGACTGATCGACAGAACACAACTTTTAAAAAACATGAAAAATGACTGATGAAAACCGGTGCAACTGGCCGGGCAATGACCCGCTGATGATCCAGTACCACGACCGTGAATGGGGAGTGCCTGTCCATGATGACCGGAAATGGTTTGAGTACATCATTCTCGATACCTTCCAGGCCGGGTTAAGCTGGCGTACCATACTGCACAAGCGTGAAAACTTCCGGAAGGCATTTGATGATTTTGATTACGCGAAGATTGCACTATACGGAGATAAAAAGATCAGCGCACTGCTCGCTGATGCCGGGATTATCCGTAACCGCCTCAAGGTCAATGCATCCATAAACAACGCGAAGAGGTTTATCGAAACCCGGGAAGAGTCCGGAAGCTTTGATGCCTGGATATGGCAGTTTACCGGGGGAAGTACCATTATGAACAGATGGAAGTCGCTGTCAGATATCCCTGCAACTTCACCGGAAAGCGACCGGATGAGCAAAGCCCTGAAAAAGCGCGGGTTCAAATTTGTGGGATCAACCACCTGTTATGCATTCATGCAGGCCGGCGGCATGGTGAACGACCATCTCGTCAGCTGTTTCAGGAATAAAGAAGTCCGCGATATTAAATAATAAGATGCGACTATTCAGAAACTGAATTATTAACATATAGTTAATCAACTTTATAATTAAATTTTTTGCATATGAACATGAATAAAAATCTCATTTTGGTAAAACTTGCTTTCGCATTCATGTTTTTACCGGTTATTTGCGTGGGTCAGCAGGCTAACGTGAACCTCGATTACAACCCTCAGAAAAACACAGAAGGGCTTATACCATTCAGTGCACGGTTAAACTCACCAGAGGTTCACGATGATCAGACGGTTACTTTTCGCATAATGGCGCCTAAGGCAGAGGAGGTTAGATTAACCGGAGGGGCTATTCTTACTGCTTTAGGGCGGGGAAATGAGCAGGTTCCATTTGTAAAAGGGGAGGATGGGTTATGGACCCTTACGGTGGGGCCGCTTAAACCAGATATGTATGCCTATCACTTTAATGTTGATGGTGTCCAGATTGCCGATCCGAGTAATACGATTGCCGCTTTCACGGCCATGCCGCCATACAGCCAGTTGGTGGTCCACGGAGACGGGCCGGCATACTACGATGCCAGAAAAGTCCCCCATGGAAACGTGACACGCCATATTTATCACTCAGAGGTTACAAATGGCGCACGCGAACTATATGTATACACACCTCCCTGTTACGACCCGGATAAGCAATACCCCGTACTCTAT
>SLMM01000045.1 GCA_007133565.1 Bacteroidales bacterium | reverse complement strand
TATCAGGATGCAACTTGCGATACCAATGGTCAACCCCGCAATGCTTATTAACGAGTAGGCTTTTTGCCGTCTGAGGGTACGGATTGCCATTATAATCTGGTTCTTCAGCATGTATTAAAATTTTGTTGTGGTTATTACTCATTCCGCAATACATCAACGGGGTTCAGGTTTGCTGCACGCCATGCCTGGAAGCCTACCGTGAGCAATGCGATAATGTATGTTATTGCCGTTGCTGCCAGGAAGGTTAGTATTCCCGGTTCGATCCTGTATGCAAAATTGTCAAGCCACCTGTCCATCAGAAACCAGGCTGCAGGCCATGATAATATCGTAGCTGTCAGCACCAGCATATTTATCTCCCTGGAAAGCAGTATTATGATAGATGAAGGAGATGCGCCCATAGCTTTCCGCACCCCGATCTCCTTTGTTCTTTTTTCGGTGTTGAACGATGCCATACCCAGCAATCCCAGGGCAGCAATAATGACAGCCAGCAGTGCAAATATCTCGAATATGTTCCTTGTGCGGATCTCCTGTGTGTAAAGCTGCATAAGATCATGCTCCAGTAAAGACCAAACAAACAGGTCGGATCCGGTAAAAGTGGTCCATTGTTCTTCAATATGGTTTATTGCAGAGGAGAAGTCGTTGCCGTCCAGTCTTATTGCCATAAGCCAGCCGGGACTGCCAATCTTTCTTATGACAAGGGGCCTGATATTTCGGTGTAACGATTCGAAATTGGCATCTTCCAGCACTCCGATAACGGGACTTACCAGCCCTAACCCGGGATAGACTATACTTCCTGAACCAGGATTATCAAATCCCAGAACCCTTGCCAGGGGTTTGTTGATTATTGTTGCTTCTGCATCAGTGCTGTAATCCGGCGAAAAGTATCTACCCTCAACAAGGCTCATTCCCATTGTTTCCAGGTAATGCTTATCAGCCCAAACCACTTGTATTTGTACCAGGTCTTCAGGAGGTGCTCCATATCCGTAAACAGAAGTGCCTGAAGTGGAATATCCTGGCAGGGCGCTGCAGAAACTTGCATTAATGATGCTTTCATGTTTCAGCAGCTCATCTCTGAAGGCTTCCTGCTGATCTCCCAATATTTGTGTGCGTTTCAGAACCAGTATACTCTCTTTTGAATAGCCTGGATCTTTTGAATAAATGAATTTCAACTGTCCTGAGACAACGAATGTTGCTACGAACAGTGCAATAGTTATGGTGAACTGTGCAACAACCAGAATCTTTCGGAGCCCGCTACTCCGTCCGCCTGAGACTGTTTCCCCTTTCAGAACTTTGACCGGTTTGAATGATGACAGGAAAAATGCCGGGTAGCTTCCTGCAAGTATGCCGGTAAGCAGGCTGAACATGAGCAGCCCCGGTATAATGTACCAGTCAGCGAAATAATTAATTTCGAACGACTTGTATGTTATACTGTTGAAAAACGGAAGTGACAGTTCCAGGAGAGTAATGGCTATAACCATTGAGATAAGGCTCACAAGTATCGATTCAACAAGAAACTGCCTTATAAGGTTACCCCTGGTACTACCAAGTGTCTTTCTGACCCCTATCTCTTTTGCCCGGCCTGAAAACCGCGCAGTGGCAAGGTTCATAAAGTTGATGCAGGCTATAATCAGTATAAAAACTGCGATAATTGAAAAGAAGTAAACGGTTGTTATACTGCCTCCCTCAGTTATCTGGTGGTCAGCATCAGACCAGAGATATATGTCTTCAATGTTTTCTGTGAAAAACCTGTAGACTCCCCCTTCGTTCTCAAAAGCTTCAATATCAATGCCCATTACCATTTCGACTTCCGGACCTACATACTTGTAGACAAGCTCTTGCAGCCTGTCATCGAGAAGGCCGGTATCAATATTATCAGCCAGCAACATATATGTATAAAGGTTGTTGTTAACCCAATACTGGAAATTGTCTTGCTGGTCTGGAATTACTGTCTCAATTGAGGCTAGAAAATCGTATCTGAAATGAGAGTTATAGGGCATATTAGCCGATATGCCGGTAACTTCCAGGAGATATCTGCCATCAACCCGAATTGTCTCTCCAATAATGTTATCGCTGCCAAAAAGCCGCTGTGAGGTTTCTTGTGACAGGATCACGGTGTTGGGTCTTGAGAGGGCAGTGGCATGATCTCCTTCGATGAGGGGAACTGTAAATACCCGGAAGAAATTTGAATCTGCATAAAAGAAATTATCCTCAACGAAACTCCTGTCTTCAACTCTTATTACCGGTCTTGTTATGTGATAAAGTCTGCAAGACTCTTCAACATCAGCAAGTTCGTAATCAAGTGCCTCCTTCATTGCACCTGATGTGTAGGCCGAGAAGAAATGGCTGTCACCAAATACAGCCTCAATGCCTATCCTGTAAATACGGTTCGATTTTTCGTGATGCTTGTCGTAACTGAGTTCGCTTGTAACAAAAAGGAGGATCAGTATACAGCTTGCAATCCCTATGGTGAGTCCTGCAATGTTAATAGCAGAATAACCCTTTTGCCTCGCAAGGTTGCGGATCGCCATAAGAATTTGGTTCTTCAGCATGGATTCATTAATTTAATTATCTACTCTCTTAGTGCATGTAATATGTCCAATATCACTATTATGGTTTCTACTCATTTCTCAATGTATCAACAGGATTCAGGTTGGCGGCCCGCCAGGACTGGAGACCGACCGTGAGCAGCGCAATTATGTATGTTACTGCTGTGGCAGCCAGAAAAGTAATAATGCCTGGTTCAATACTGTATGCAAAATTATCAAGCCACCTGTCCATCAGGAACCATGCTGCAGGCCATGCGATAACCGAAGCAAAAAGCACCAGCATATTTACCTCTTTAGATAAAAGTAGTATTACTGAAGTGGGAGATGCTCCCATAGCCTTCCTTATCCCTATCTCCTTTGTTCTCTTTTCGGTGTTGAATGATGCCATACCCAGCAATCCCAGAGCAGCTATTAAGACAGCCAGAAGTGCGAATATCTCGAATATGTTCCGTGTGCGGATATCCTGGGTATAGAGCTGCATAAGGTCTTCATCAAGAAATGACCATACAAAAGGTGCATCGCCCGCAAACTCTGTCCATTGTGATTCTATATGTGCCAGCGCAGATGGTATTTGATTGCCATTCAGGCGTATTGCCATCAACCAGGCGGGGCTGTCCAGTTTCCAGATTATCAACGGCCTTATTTCCCGGTGCAGGGATTCAAAGTTTGCATCTTCAAGAACCCCTATTACCGGGCTAACCAGGTTTCTGTGAGGGAAAGATAGTGCCTCTGAAGTTGGTCGTTCCAGCCCCATAACCCGTGCCAGCGGTTTGTTTATTACGACAGCACTTGAATCTGTATTATAATCGGGAGAAAAAAACCGTCCTTCTGCCAGTTGCATTCCTATAGTCTCCATATAATGCTCATCAGCCCATATAACCAGGGTCTGGGCAATGTTTTCAGGAGAGTCTCCATATTTGTGTGTGGATGTACCGGAGAAATCATATCCGGGCAAAGAAGTGCAATAACTTGCGTTCAGTATATTTTCGTGCCTGATCAATTCATCCCTGAAGACTGTTTGCCGGTCGCCCAGGATGTGGGTTCTTTTGAGAACAAGTAGTCCTTCCTTTGCATAACCGGGGTCTTTTAAGGAGATGAACCTGAGTTGTCCTGATACGATGAATGTAGCAGCGAAAAGTGCTATCGTGATCGTGAACTGGGCGACTACAAGTACCTTCCTGAGAACAGTGGTACGGTCGCCGGCTCCCGTCTCACCTTTGAGCACACTTACAGGCTTAAAGGATGACAGGAAAAAAGCCGGGTAGCTGCCGGCCACGACTCCCGTTATCAGGCTGAACAATATAAATCCGGGAATAATGTACCAATCCGACAGGTAGCTTAATTCAAATGACTTGTAGGTTAATTTATTGAAAAAGGGAATTGTCAGCTCCAGAAGCGTAACCGCCAGTATCATTGAAATAAGACTGACAAGCACCGATTCAACCAGAAATTGTCTGACCAGGTTTCCTTTGCTGCTGCCAAGTGTTTTTCTAACCCCTATCTCCTTTGCCCTTGCCGAGAAACGTGCAGTTGACAGGTTCATAAAATTTATGCAGGCTATGATAAGGATAAAAATGGCAATAATGGAAAAGAAATAAACAGTTGTAATGCTTCCGCCTTCATTTAACTGGTTGTCAGATTCTGAATATAGATGAATATCTTCAATATTCTCGATAAAGAACCTGTACACCCCGCCCTCTGTCTCAAAGTCTTGAATATCAATACCCATTGCCATTTCAACCTCCGGCCCTACATATTTATACACAAGTTCCTGGAGTCTCTCTGTGAAAGTATTCCTGTCTGTGTTTTCCGCTAATAGCAGATACGTGTAAAGGTTGTTGCTGGTCCATCGCCTCCAGTATTGCTCCATCGCGGGCCTGACTGTTTCTATTGATGCAAGGAAGTCATACCTGAAATGAGAATTATGCGGCATATTTTCTGATACTCCCGTTACTTCGAGCAGGTAGTTCTCATTGACCATTAATGTCTTTCCCACCGGGTTATCGTTGCCGAACAGCCTTTGTGCTGTCTCCTGTGACAGGATTACGGTGTTTGGCCTTGAGAGGGCTGTGGAAGGATCTCCTTCGATGAGGGGAACTGTAAATACCCGGAAGAAATTTGAATCTGCATAAAAGAAATTGTCCTCAACGAAACTACTTTCTTCAACCCTTATGACCGGGCTTGTTATGTGGTAAAGCCGGCAGGCCTCTTCAACCTCTCCGAATTCATACTCAAGTGCATCTTTCATTGCACCGGATGTAACTGCAGAAAATACATGACTGTCGCCGAAAAGAGCCTCAATTCCTGCCCTGTATATCCGGCCGGACTTTTCGTGATGCCGGTCATAGCTCAGTTCACTTGATACAAACAGGATTATGAGAAGGCAGCTTGCAATCCCAATGGTCAAACCTGCAAGGTTTATAAGAGAGAAGCCCTTTTGCCTTATTAAGTTTCGGAATGCTATTACTAAATGATTTTTGAACATGATTTTGTAGGTTTAAAAATATATCCTGTAGGTCATCATCGGCATGAAACCCATCTGGTAGTGAGTGACGGCTTCCTTCTTGTTGTTGTCCCAGTTCTGGACGAAAACATTCTTTCTGTTGGTTATGTTCTGCAGGTCGAGTCCCCACTCATGGTCGAAACTCTGCCGGTTCAGACGGAATGTTATCCGGCCGTTGAGCCTGAAATAATCTGGAAACCTTTCATTGTATGATTCGCTCCATATATAGCGGAGGGCATTGTCGGCGAGCGACTGCTCTTCATCAATCGGGAGCTTGCGGTGGCCTCCGGCGTAAACTGTTTTCAGGTCGACCGACAGGAGGGAGTTCCTTCCAACCCTCCATTCATAGCCGGCAAGGGCATTGAAAACAAAATTGTTGTTGAATGCTGAATTGCGCCATACACCGT
>SLMM01000137.1 GCA_007133565.1 Bacteroidales bacterium | reverse complement strand
TATCGCCGGTTGCCATATAATCGGCCCATGCCATAAGCACTATGTGGAGATGCCATTCAGTGGGCCAGCTGGGGTTGAAGATAAGGAATGCATTTGTGTAGCGCTGTATTGCAAATTCACGGTCGACGCAATAATGGCTTATCTGCTGAATATATGCATCAGCTTCATATGGCATCCTTTCGCGCGTACCATCAATATATAGCCCGAGAAAGGGAGTTACCTTCAGGGTGTGCTTGCACAGGTCCCATATCATGTTCAGGTTATCACAGGAAGAGCTGAAAAGGGAGGCATCATCATCGAACCTGTACAGCAGGGCGTGCTGTGCCACCTGTCCGCTTTCCAGTTCACCCGGCCAACCTTCTATCTCTGCAAACCTGAAAGCGGCGACTTCGGGCATATGTTCAGCCAGCACCTGGCTGTTGGGGTAGTTTGAATACTGGCGGGGCAGTTCCAGCAGGTATTCATTCTTACCGGGCTTTAATTCAAGCTCTGCCCTGCTATAGCTTACAGAGCCTTCCGGCTCCCTGTCAACCCGGCCACCATCTGCTTTTTCTCCAAGGTGTATAATCAGGGTTGCGCTATCGGTAACCTGTCCGTTACCAAATTTCAGCCGGAGCGTCCCGAAGGCAGCCTTTTCAAAAGTGATGAAATGATTTCCGGCACTATTGCGGGTTATCGATTCAGGATATATGTCATGGTATCTTATGGCATGCCTGTCTTCAAAAACATATTGCGGGCCGCATCCGGCATCAAGCTCAACCCACCTGCTCTCTCCCGGCCATCTCAGGTCAACGGCACCGAACTCACCAGTATGGAACTGCTGAGGTTTGCTCCATCTTCCGGGTACACCTTCATGATCGAAGATACGCACCTTCCACCAGTATGTGCTGAACTGGTCAAGGGGCTCACCATTATATGCGATGCCCACCGAATTGGATGATGCCGTTTTACCCGAATCCCATTTGTCCCCGTAATTCCTGTCAAGCTTTTCCCTTGAAGAGGCAACAATTATATGCCAGGCAGCCTGTCCGGCTCCCCGTTTGGGGTGGTCTGTGATCCATGAAAAGGAGGGTGCAGGATTGGTTATTACCGCCTCCCGGGGATGGGACAGCAAATCAACCATCAGTCCCCGTCCCCTGTGCTCTCCCTCCCTTTTACCGCATCCCTGAAGAATTAAGCATGCTAAAAAGATCAGGAGGGCAGGTCTGAGCATTATATTTTCCATCGGTTTTGTATATTGCAGTTTATTCAGCCAATATATAATTTATCCATTTTATAACAATACACCATTAACGTTAAATGACAATACTATGAAGATAAGACCTTTCTTTTTTATTGCAGTCTCCTTTATTACAGCAATATACCTTCATGTTCATGCAGGAGATGAAAGAGCGGTTACAACTGTATCGGGGGTAGTCTTTGATGACCGCACCGGCTGCGGCACATTTGTGCCCGATAGCGATATCCCTCTTGGAGGTGTTGCAGTATCCAACGGCCGGGAAATTGCGGTTACCGGAAGCAACGGCCGGTATGAGCTGCCACTGAGTGACAATTCGGTTGTTTTTGTAATAAAACCGCGTGACTGGACAGTGGCTGCAGATGATAATCAGGTACCCCGTTTTTATCATATTCACAGTACGGGCGGAGCCTCGGGAGATGATTTTGAAGGGTTGCCTCCTGTTACTATAAAAAACGGGCAGGCAGATTTTCCACTCTATCCTTCAGATGAGCCCGATAAATTTGATGTGCTTGTATTTGGCGATACGCAGCCGAGGAATGAGCAGGAGATATATTATCTTGCCGGTGATGCAATCTCTGACCTGACAGGCACTGATGCAGCCTTTGGGGTAACGCTGGGGGACAATGTTTTTGATGACCTCGATCTGTTTGACCAGCTTATCGAAAGCATTGCCACTATCGGGATACCATGGAGGTATGTGCTTGGCAATCATGATATAGATTTTTCGGCCGATAATGATTTTGATGCCCGCGGGGCATGGTACAGGACATTCGGTCCGTCCTACTACTCATTTTCTTACGGGCCTGCCCATTTCATAGTGCTTGATAATATACGGTGGCTTGTTGAGGATGACAGGAGGTATTACCGGACCGGACTTGGCAGCGACCAGATGGAGTTTCTCAAAAATGAGCTGAAGCGTATCGGCAATGAACAGCTTGTATTCCTTATGGTACATATTCCGTGGACGGGTTCAACCGCCTGGCAGTTTGAGGAAGAACAGGCCGAACTGTACCAGCTTCTGTCAGGATACCCGGAGAGTGTCTCCCTTGTTGCCCATACACACCGCCACTATCACCATTTCATTGGAAAGGAGGAGGGATTCCCGGGCGACAAGCCTCATCATATGGTGAGCGTGGGAACTGTTTGCGGCTCATGGTGGACCGGTGCATCCGATGAGTACGGTATTCCTCATGCGATGATGTCTGACGGCACTCCCGCAGGGTATGCCTTTTTGCATATAGATAAAAATGACTGGACTATAAGCTGGAAGGCTTCAAGGAGGGATAAGGCTTTCCAGATGCATATCGATGCACCCGATTATATCAGGGCGGGAGAAACAGGCCGGTTGGAGGTTGTAGCAAATATCTTCAATGCACTTCCCGATGCCGACGTTAAAATGCGGATCGGCAGCGGCGGCGATTGGGTTTATATGGAGAGAATACTAAAGCAGGATCCGGTCAGGCTTGCAGTGATGGCCAGGGAAAGTGAAATAGTCGACAGGCCATGGAGGAACCTGGGCAATGCGGCTGTTTCGGAGCACCTGTGGATTGCTTCTCCCGGGTTGTCACTTGATCCCGGAGTATATGCAATTGAGGTAAAGGCTGTTGACCGGTGGCATGAGTATTCAGGTACCCGGTTGATCCACGTAAGGCAATGACCGTGGTAAGACGGAAATGAACGCATCGGAACTCTGCAGGTCCATACTCAGGGATAAGAACCTGCGCGAATACGGAGATCTTGCTGGCAGGCTCCCCTTTCTGGACGACCATGAATTGCATGATCATCTGGAGGAGCGAAGCAGCTTGCTTGATAAGGCAAGCCGGCTGGGCGCGTTAACCTGCTACAATGGTACCAAGATTGACTGCAGAAGCCTGTCTCCCGGTTGTATCGCATGCGCAGAAGGAACATGGTCATGCCTTTTCATTAACGGTATCTGCAATGCCAGATGCTTCTATTGTCCATCAGAGCAGAAGGAACCAGGATTGCCGGTTACCAATACCCTGGAGTTTCCCGATCCTCGCGAGTATATTGCCTACCTGGAAAGGTTCGGGTTTACAGGGGTGAGCATAAGCGGGGGTGAACCCCTTCTCAGTTTTGAACGTTCACTGCGCTATATTGCGGCTATAAGGCGCCATTTTGGCAACAGGATGTATATATGGCTGTATACCAACGGCATACTTTTAACCAGGGAGAAGCTGGAAAAACTTAAGGATAGCGGCCTGGATGAAATACGCTTTGATATAGGCGCCACCGGTTACAAAACTGACAAGCCGGAAATGGCAGCCGGGATAATTCCCGTGGTTACCGTTGAAATCCCTGCCATACCTGAAGACCATGACAGGGTAAATGATTTGATACCGAAGCTGGCAGCGGCCGGGGTTAAGCATCTCAACCTGCACCAGCTCAGGCTTACTGAGTTTAATGCGCCTCAACTTCTGAAGCGGGGTTACAAATTTATAAGGGGCAACAAGATAACCGTTGCCGGGTCGGAGATAACGGCACTGAAGCTCCTGGCCGGCGTACTTGAACAGAAAAAGGACCTTCCGGTCAACTACTGCTCTTTCGTATATAAAAACAGGTTCCAGGGCCGGGCTGCAAGGCTGAGGACTGCATCCATTGCCTGCAGGCCATGGGAAGACATTACAGCCGCGGGTTATATCCGGAGCCTTTTTATTTCGGGTGATGAGGATGTACTGAAGGGTCTGGCAGAAAAACTGGAAAATGCAGGTGAGGTTTCAGGTGGTTGGCAACTGTCCGGCCAGGGAAGGCAACTTTTTATAAGGTCACCGCTGCTGGATATAACCGGGGTGCCCGGTCCTGCCGCGCTCAATATAAGGTATTACGATACAAGGTTTACCGGTGCGGTGACTTACAGATATCCCTATACCGAAATAAGGCTGACCGGCCGCAGAAAGTTATTTGTTGAAAGAATTCAGTGCCTTGCCGACTATCCGGCCGCCGGTGCTGAAAGAGAACTGTTCACCAGGCTGTTCCCCGGAGACAGTTTCATGGGCCGGGTCAACTCAGGGGATACCGGTGTTTTCCCGGGCGCAAACTCTAAAGTCGCCGGCATATCTCCGGCAGATGAGTTTTCGATGATCGACGCACTTGGCCTGCCTGCCGGTAAAAAGGAAACCTGGCTCAAAATTCTTGACTTTGAGAGGCCTGGAATGGGATTTCAGGAGTGGTAATTTTGTTATTTTACAGGATAGTGATAACTTGTGTTCTGTAAAGGCATATGACCGGTAATTCAGTAATTTTCATCATCATGGAGAAAAAACCACCAGAGAAAGCCGGCAGAAGGGAGTTTCTGAGGCTTTCAGCACTTGGCACCGCAGGGGCTTTCGCCGCGCCCGCAATAGGAGCTTTTTCAGGGAAACCAGAAATTAAAGCCACGGGCAGTTTTCCCGGAATACTCTCAGGAAAACATAAAAGAGCAGGTATCGCGCTGATCGGACTGGGCCATTACAGTGCCGATCTCCTGGCTCCTGCACTCCAGGAGACAGAAATTGCCTTCCTGGCGGGGATTGTTGCAGGACCAATGGATAATGAGAAGGCCTGGAAGGAGAAGTACAAAATTCCTCAAAAGAATATTTATAACTACGACAATTTTGACGAGATTGCACACAACCGGGATATCAATATAGTGTATGTTGTGCTGCCAAACTCGATGCACAAGGAGTTTACCATCAGGGCTGCAAATGCCGGAAAGCATGTAATATGTGAAAAGCCGATGGCGATGAACGCAGGTGAGTGCATTGAGATGATCAATGCTTGCCGGCAAAACAATGTGGGCCTTTCGATAGGTTACCGGCTGCATTATGAACCCTACAACCAGGAGATCATGAGGCTCGGGCAGGAGAAGGTCTTTGGCAATGTTTTGCACATAACCTGCGGATCTGCCTGGAGGAATACCAGTTTCGACACCTGGAGATGGCAGAAGGAGATGGGCGGAGGGGCCATGATGGATATGGGTGTTTACCCGCTGCAGGCTGCAAGGTACGTTACAGGCGAAGAGCCCCTTTTTGTCTCTGCGCAGACCTTTGTTACCAGGCCCGGGAAATTTGAAGGAGTTGATGAGGTTACTTCATTCCAGCTTGAGTTTCCGGGAGGCACAATAGCAACACTTGATACCGGGTTCCATGCCAACTACGACCACCTTTATGTATTTGCAGAAAAAGGGTGGTTCGAGCTGAGGCCCTATTCTTCATACAGGGGCATTTCGGGCAGGACCAGCAAGGGAGAACTGATATTTCCCGAAATTAACCAGCAGGCGGCGCAGATGGACGAGGATGCTGCCAATATGATGGCAGGACGGCCTTTGAGGGTGCCCGGAGAGGAAGGTCTGCGCGACATGCTTGTGGTCGATGCCGTTTTTGAATCGATCCGCACCGGACGCCCGGTCATCATGGCGGGACCGGCAGGGCAGGAGGAGAACCGGCCGGGCGGTTTAGTGCAATGAGCAAAACTGAATGCCTCCCGGGAAGTATATGTACCCGGAGGACGGAAAGGCCAGGCGGCTCTATTCTTCCCCGAACCTGAATAACACATTTATCCGCTGGTTAGGTTCGAGCGTCCAGAACTGTCTGATTCTCTGACTCTGGGGTCCAAGCCTTTCAGCTGGATGGAACTTGGTGCCGATGGCATTTATCCCGTAAAGGAATGAAATATCACCGTCCGGGAAGGGAGGAGCAATATGGGGTTTAAACTCGGTTTCCTCTTCCGGGGCATCGGGTGTGAGCATCCTCAGGAACAGGTCGTTAGACCTGGTAACCATGATAATTGGCGCTTCGGTGGTTTCAATCACAGCCCAGTAGACCTCTGCATGGTGGCCCTTGAATTCGGGGTAATCCCATGATTCACCGGTAATGGTATTATTATACTCCTTGTGCCAAACCCCGAACTGCTGGCCTCTCATCCTGTTTTTCCATACCCTGTAAGGGCCCCTGCCCATCCATCTCATGCCGGTAACATTTTCTTCGGGGTAGCTGAAATTGATCCCGAGGTTATCGAATACACCGTTCATCCTGAAATCAACATCCAGCTCCAGCCACCCGTCGGGATGCATGATCCAGCGCGGATTAATTACCGGTCCCCCAGCATGTGGCACCTCCACTATATATTTATCCCCTTCCCGGTAGTGGACTATTTCGCCAAACCGCACATTTTCAGCCTGCTCCAGTTGAGGGCCCTCGCCAAGAGATATTTTGCGGCCGTCATGCACTATACCTGCCAGCATGCCGCTTTCTTTACTGAAGCTGACTTCTGTCTTTCCGTTTGTAATAACCAGGTAGCCGGCGGTTTCCCTTGCAGAAGTAACTGCCGCCGGCCGGCCGCCTTCACTGAGCACCCTGCCGGCCATTTCACCTGCCTGGGGCACGGGCCATGTCCATGTAAAGATCTCACGACCGTGGGGGTCGGTTGCGGTAAGCAGCAGCAAATCAGCCTCCTGCCATCCGTCCGGCAGATTGAGATCGATAAAACCATGTTCCCCTGGTTTAAGAGGTGGAACATAAGGTGTAAGCGAACGGAAAACTGTATAGCCGGTTTCCCCTGAAAAGGGGCCTGGAAGCCTTGCCAGCTCAAGGGTAAAGCTGCACTGGTCCAGGCTGGTGTAGTTGAACCTGTTTTCCACCTTCACCCGTCCGTCGAAACCCGGTACCAGGAATTTCATGGGTATATGCACGGGAGACCATATCTCCTTTATGGCAAAGTAACTGCCTTCTTTTTCACGGTATGGGCCCAGGATTCCGTCGGGGGCATGGTCTCCGTCGGTGTCAATCCATCCGTCCATGTCGGTTCGGACAACCCCCTCATCGCTGAATACCCAGAGGAACCCGCCGGCGCTGAGCGGATGCTCCCACATGATCTTCCAGTAATCCTCCAGTCCGGCACCACTGCCACCGTCATAGAGCCCGTGAAGGAACTCGGTGGGGAAAAATATATCCCTGCCGGTAAACCATTCGCCCGATCCGTAATTCCAGGGCTTGTAATGCTGTGTGTCAAGTCCCCGGAACTTCTTCCAGGGATGAATAAGAGGCCTGTTCTGCGGGTCATGGATGGCAAAGTCATCGTCAAGCTCATGGTTGCCTCCGCCTTCGTTGGCATTTGCCCACATGATGATACTGGGACTGTTGACGTCTCTATTTATCATCGCTTCCACCAGTATCCGGCCCGGTTCGGTGTCGTAGGGAGGACGCTGCCAGCCTGCAAGCTCGTTGATGACAAACAACCCGAGCGAATCACAGGCTTTGATGAAATCCCTGTCGGGCGGATAGTGAGACATACGCACGGCATTCATGTTCATATCCTTCATCAGGTTGACATCGGCAATATTAAGCTCCCTGCTGAGGGCGCGTCCTGATTCCGGCCAGGCACTGTGACGGTTAACACCGCGGAACTTGATCTTCTCACCGTTGACAAATATACCGTTGCCTTCAATTACCTCCACGGTCCGGAAGCCAAAACGTTCCCTTAACACATGGATATTGTTTCTTCTGTCCCTTAGCCGGAGTTCCACAAAGTACAGGTTCGGGAACTCGGGGCTCCAGGTATTTATGCCGTCGAGCTGTGAGGTCAGTGTAACCCTTTCCTGGTTGCGTGAAACGGCCGCGGAGAAAGGATCTCCGACCCTTTTTCCGTCGATGGTCATTATCTGTGCCTCGACAGTTGTGGCGCTCCTGACATTGAGGGGATAAACATTGACAAGGAAGGAGCCGTCGGCCCGTGCATCAATCGCCGTATGGGAAATATATTCGGATGGGTGCGCCCTGAGATAGACCGGCCGGTAAATGCCACCGAACACCCAGTAATCCCCCTGCCTCTCGGCCTGCTCGACCGATTCGTCGGCCGATACCTTGCTCACCCTGGCTTCCATCAGATTTTCGGCACCAAATTCCAGCAAATGTGTTATATCATAGCTGAAACGGTAAAAACCGCCCTGGAAGGGAGTACCTGCAAGCTGTCCGTTAATCTTTACCTCGGTGTCGGTCATCGATCCCTCGAAAACGATCTCCACTGTCTTCCCTTGCCATTCGGCCGGCACCCCGAAGCTGAAACGGTAAAGCCCTTCTTCGTCATGCTTGGGCCTGTCGTGCCCGTAGTTATAATTGCCGAATCCGTGGAGCTCCCAGTTGGAGGGTACCGGGATGGTGGTCCATTTGCCGCTTCTGCGGCCGCCGGTACAGTAAAATTCCCAGTCCACTGCACTATCGTATCCTTTGCCTGACAGGTATTTAACTTCCGTTTCCTGGGTGAAGGCGGTTACCGCTGATAACAGAAACAGTCCCGCGATGTAAAAAAATGGTTTGATTTTCATATAGGGAGGTGTATTTTTGCGGGGTAAATTACGATTAATTGGCTGAGAGTACAAGATTTTTGGAAAAAACTGTCTGGTTATGCGACCGGTAAATAATCTGTTTGTGATATGATAAAAGATATGAGTGAGTTATCAGAAAGTGCACTAACCTCTTTTTCCAAATTCAGGGTTACCTCGGCCGATACCGACATGTTTGCGAGGCTTCGCCCGGGTGCGGCTGTTAATTACCTTATACAGGCAGCCATTGATTCGGCCGATAAGCTTGGTTTAGGTTATGGAGGCATCCGGCATCAGAACCTTTTCTGGGTTCTCAGCCGGCTTACCTTTGAGTTGCACCGCCCTGTTAAATGGTACGAGCCTGTAGAGGTGGAGACCTGGCCGAAAACCGTTGAAAGAATTTTATACCTGAGGGACTTTATCCTGCGTGACAGCAACGGAAAGGTTGTTGCCAAGGCTACCTCAGGCTGGCTGGCAGTTGACCTGGAAACAAGGCGCATGAAAAAGATAGAGGGCATACATGCAAGCTTTTTTGATCATTTGAAGGATAAATATGCCATTCCTGACCTGCCTGAAAAACTGTTCCCTGTCGAGGGGGGAGATGAGCATGAGGTAAGCCCGTCTTACTTCGACTTTGACCTTAACGGCCATGTTACCACTACCAGGTACGTGGACTGGATGATGGATACACTGACGAATGATTTCCATAAGGATAATTATCCGCGAAAGCTGTCTCTTAACCTGATGAAAGAAACCATGCCGGAAGAGACAATCTTTCTGATGAAAAAGCCTGACGCCGGGAGAATATTCCGGTTTGAGGGTGTCAACAGCAATTCTGCGGTAACCGTCTTCAGGGCAACTGTTGAATTCTGATCAATCCAGAACCGGGTTATGAGGATTTCTTTTATACTTGTTGAACCAGCAGTGCCTGAGAATGTCGGGGCTGCCGCACGCGCCCTGATGACCATGGGTTTTGACAGGCTGACGGTGGTCAATTCGGTTGTGCACCTGAAACCGGAAGCGCGATGGCTGGCACACGGTTCGGAAGATATTCTGGAGAGCATTAAATCCTGCGACACCCTGCATGAGGCTGTTGCCGAAGCCGACCTGGTTATCGGCACCACTGCAAAGAGGCGCCGGATTTACGCCGATCACTATCCCTGTTATGAGCTTCCGGGTATTATCAGCCAGAAAGCTGAAATGGTTGAGAATATATCGGTTGTTTTCGGCCGTGAGGAATCGGGGCTGACAAACGAGGAACTCAAACTGTGCCATATTTTTTCGGGCATTCCGATGAAGGGTTCTTACCCCTCTCTCAACCTGGCCCAGGCTGTAATGATATATGCATGGGAGCTTTCAGGGTTAAGGGGGAGACCGGCCAGGGCCCTTGCGAAAAGCCCGTCACGGGAAAAACTCAGGCGCCTTCGCACCATGGCTGGTGAGCTTCTTGCAGGTGTGGGATTTGACAAAAACAGCTCGGTTTACAACCGGATCATGGAAAGGCTTGAAGCGGCCGGGGATAAGGATGCAGGACTGATCATGTCGGTTTGTTCGAAGCTGGAAGAACTGCTTAACCAGAAGAATGACAGGCAGACTCTTTGAGGACTCGTGTGCCGGGAGTCCTGAACGGTTACGTGCGGCAGCAGAAAGCCTTCAGATTGCCTGGCTGGATATATACCGTGATTTTTTGCGGTTTTGTATATTGTTATGACATGTTTTATCTGGTTAATACCTATTTTAGCCGGCAATATATTTTTCAAACTTCAAAACACAGAATACAATGCGCAAGGCGTTTTTACTTTTTTCAGCAATTCTTTTTACCCCGGTGGCAGTTAATGCCCAGGATGAGGTCGTTTCAGCCATTTTTTCGAATGCACTCAATTCAGATGTCGCTTATGAGAATTTAAGGACCCTGTGTGAAACAACTGAGGGCCGTATTTCCGGTTCACCGGCAGCTGCTGCTGCCGTAGAGTTCACAAGGCAGATAATGAAGAATATGGGGCTCGATTCGGTTTATCTTCAGGAGATGATGGTTCCCAACTGGAGAAGGGGGGAGCCTGAAATTGCCCGGATATTGTCATCAAGATACGGAAGCACTGATATAAACGTGATAGCTCTCGGGCTTTCGGTAGGAACGGGAAACCAGGGAATTACGGCGGGTGTTGTAGAGCTCAGGGGAGTTGAGGAGCTGGAGGATCTGGGCAGGGAAGCTGTTGAGGGCAGGATTGTTTTTTTTAACGGTCCCGTCGACCAGACCCATTACAATACTTTTACAGGATATTCAGGAGCTGTTGGCCAGCGTTTTCACGGCCCCGCCCTTGCAGCCGATTACGGTGCAGCTGCAGCGTTAGTCCGTTCAGTCACTACAGCAAACCACGACTACGCGCACACAGGTGTTACCCGTTTCAGGGAGGAAGGCAGAAATATCCCCGCCTTTGCAGTCAGTCCGGTCGGCGCCGATATACTCAGTGACATGCTTGAAGCTGACCCGGACCTGAAACTGTTTGTAAGGAACACATCCCATCGCCTGCCTGATGTGGCCTCCTTCAATGTGATAGGAGAGATAAGGGGGAGTGTGTATCCTGACCAGATAATTACCGTAGGCGGCCACCTCGACTCATGGGACAACAGTCCCGGAGCACACGACGACGGTGCCGGCTGCATGCAGTCAATCGACGTGCTTCGAATATTCAATGAGCTTGGCATCATTCCCCGCCGCACAGTAAGGGCTGTGATGTTCATGGATGAGGAGATATCCCAGAGAGGGGGAAGGAAGTATGCTGCCGAAGCCGACAGGAAAAAAGAGAAACACTATTTTGCCATTGAATCCGACAGGGGCGCATTTACACCCCGGGGGTTCTCGATAGATGGTTCGGAAGAGCAGCTTGCTGCAATCCAGTCTCTCAGCCCTTTCTTCGAACCATACGGAATATATGAGATATTCAGCGGAGGCAGCGGAGTCGATATTTCCTTCCTGAGGAATTATTATGATATGGCGCTTGCGGGACTGGTGACCGATTCACAGCGGTATTTTGACTATCATCATGCCGCAACCGACACATTTGACAAGGTTAACCGCAGGGAGATGCAGCTTGGCAGCGCGGCCATGGCAGCCCTGATTTACCTGCTCGACCACCTTGACATTCTTGAACCCGCAGATAATTAATTATAACCTGATAAAGAAATCTTAAAAAAATGCAGAACAGAACGCTAATTGCCAGCCTGGTACTACTGGCTCTTTTCCTCATGCCGGCCATAGATTCACACTGTCAGTACACGCCCTGGTATTACTGGACTTTATTGCCTGAAAAGCATATGGATGAGATAATTGGTGAGGCTTCGGGCGAAACGGCATGGAAAACCATAATGGAAACAGGAGGCTATACCAAAAACCGAAGACCTGCCGAATACAGGGACACACTATACGAGGCAGCATATATCTATGACAAGCTCAACTGGTATGGCATACCCGAAGCCAGGCTTGATATCCTGCCTGGACGCACTGAGCTTACCTGGAACGGTATAAAAGGCGAACTGTGGGAGGTGTCACCAAACCGCCGAAAAATTGTTTCCTACAGGGACAATGCTTTTCAGCTTACAATGGGAAGTAACAGCGCAGATATCACAACCGGGCTGGTGTGGGTCGGTAGTGGCAGCCGGGAGGAGGTTGAGAATGCCGATGTTAAAGGCATGATTGCAGTGGGGCACGGCCATGTGACAACTATACATGCAAATGCCAGGAGGGCTGGCGCAGAGGGAGTTATTGCAATCAGTAATTCCCGCAATTATATTGACCCTTTACAGATACCGGAGGGAAGGATAGGAGATGTTCCCGGACCGGATGGTGAACGGATAGAGGCGGGATTTGCCTTTCAGATGAATATCAGGGAGGGACAATATCTGAGGGACAGGCTGCTCCGGGGAGAAAGGATTGAGGCCCATGCACAGGTAGAAACCAGTATGGAGCCTAACACCCTCCAGAATATAGATGCCGTTATTCCCGGAAAGGATCCTGATGCAACCGCAGTTATTTTTTCTGCCCATATTTTCGAAGGGCTCGTCAAGCAGGGAGCCAATGACAACAAATCGGGCGGTGCAGCCCTGCTTGAGATTGCAAGGGTATTGAACACCCTGATTGAGGAGGGTAGAATTCCCAGGCCGCAACGTTCGATCCGGTTCTGGTGGGGACCCGAGTTTGCAGGCAGCCGCCCCTGGGTCGACATGCATTTTGAGGAAATAAAAGATGCTTTCTGCAATATCAATATGGATATGGTGGGGGAGTGGCTCAGCCTTCACAACGCACATTTCAGCCTGATGAGGACAACATTTGGCAACTCCCATTATGTTAACGATGTGGTGGAGAACTACTTCAGGTTTGTTGGGGAGGGCAACAGGGAGAGAGTCCACAACAGGAGGGAGGTTAATGTGATACCGCACAGGATAGTTGCTCCCTTTGGTGCGGATGAACCATTCTATTACAGCATTGAGACACATTACGGAGCGTCCGACCATGTTGTATTCAATGATTTTGGAGTTCGCATTCCGGGTGTTATGATGATTGCATGGCCTGATCTCTGGTATCATACCTCAGGCGACCTGGTGGACAAGGCAGATCCTACCCAGCTGAAGAGGGCAGTTGTGATTGGTGCGGCTGCCGCATATACCATCTCCAGTGCCGGTGATGAAATGGCAGTTAAAATTGCCGGCGAGGTTGCTGCCAATGCTGCCGGCAGACTCGGACACCAGATGAATGTGGCAATGGATATGATAAGCCGCTCCTCGGCGGGCAACCTTCCGGAAAACTATAAAAAAGCCGTCTGGCTCCTGGAAGCGCACCTGGCCAATGAGAAGGCTGTACTAAGGTCAGTTAATGAACTTGCTGAATCCAGTGACGATGTAAGGAGGCATATCGAAACCCTTGTTGCATCGGTCGAAGGCCAGGGCAGATCTCACCTTGTTGCGCTGGAATCTCAGATGAAGATGAGGGCTGCGGCCCTCAACACCTCAGCGGCCGGCATCACACTCAGTGACGAAGAGGTGGCTGCAGACAAAATTGTTCCCCGGCTTACCGAAGGTGTGTTCAAGGGCGGACAGGGGATTCTTGCAGACATGTTATCATCGCTTTCTGACGATCAACGTCTTGCCTATCCTGTAAGGAGCAGAATTGACATGACTGAGATAGCAAGGCTGGTAAACGGGCGGAACTCCGTATTGATGATCAAGAAAATGCTTGATGCACAAAACCGTACAGAAACCTGTCCGGGTGATATAATGAATTTCATGCACCAGCTGAAGGAGGCGGGGGTAGCGGACTTTTAATCCTCTATCCAGTATCCTTCGCGGGGCAGAAGATGATCAAGGTTTGCGATTCCCAGTACCACAATGGCCGTCACTATTGAGGTGTGCTCCTGGTATTCGGCGATGCTCATATTGTAGAGGTCACGCTCGGTGTGCCATATCTCCCCGTACTGGAAATCATACCCCTTCGGGTCGGACAACCCGAATGTCATTACAGGCACCCCTTTTACCGCAAATGAACCACTGTCTGTACCCCTGGGCACAAAAGGAATTCTTCGGGGTGTATGCTCCCTGAGTTCGAACGGGAAGTCGGGGTTAATATCATTCAGCGGGGCTGTAATCCTTTCCATATCATCCCACATGGCAGGCGTTACACTCAGGCTGCTTGCCACCAGCGGACCGCTGTCCCTGT
The DNA here is from genome assembly GCA_007133565.1 of Bacteroidales bacterium. GTDB lineage: Bacteria > Bacteroidota > Bacteroidia > Bacteroidales > PUMT01 > PXAP01. Next base: position 4,567 of record SLMM01000137.1, on the reverse strand, counting down.
TGAACATATTGCTTATCCGGTCAAGCTTGTCCTCATTCTGTTCCACCCAGTGCCTTGACCCCAGCAGTCCGAACTCCTCGGCGGCCCAGAGGCACACTAGTATGGTGCGCCTGGGCTGTCCGCCTGATGCCATGATAAGCCTGGCTGCTTCCATTGCAGGTGATACGCCGGAGCCATTGTCCACCCCGCCTGTTGCCACATCAAATGCATCGAGGTGTCCTCCCATAATAACATACTCATCGGGGAACTCTGTTCCCGGTATTATGCCTATAACATTATGATATTTTACCGGCCCAGGCTTAAAATGGTTCCGTATATCAAATTCAAGCTGGAAATACTGACGTTCCCTTGCCATTTGTTCTATGATCGCATATTGGTGCTCATTCAGTTTTATGTCGGGGATGTCGGGCAGATTGTCGAATGTCATATCATCCAGGTTCCTGCGGTCGTACAAAGCCCTGATAGGTACCTGCGATTTCTGGATGATGCCGAGTATCCCGGCTTCGGTCATTTCCCTGTAAAGGAGTGCAGGCTCATCCTGTAGGGGTATAAGCTCTTCATGTTCCTCTTCGGGCCTGCCGAAGTTTGCCCTTCTGATCTCATTATTCCTCTGCTCTGTTTCCTCGTTTCTCTCAATTATGCGCTGCCTTCGCTCGTGTGCATCATCAGATATGTCGATAGGCCATCCGTCGTTGGTGCCGGTGATAAGCACCCAGGCTCCGTTGAGCCTGCCTTTCATTCTTTCGAACTGTGCGCGCGTCTTGGGTTCGAGTACTACATGTCCCCTCTGTACACCCTTTGTGCCCGATGTATATGATGGTGTTGCAAAATGGAGGGTCATGCCTTCCTCACCCAGCATCCTTCCGAACCAGGGGCCGCGGTTAAATCCTACGGGTACCTGCCCTGCTTCATCCATCTCAACTATCATGCCCCACTTTCTGAATTTTGATGCCGCCCAGTTGGCTGCGTTGGCATAGGCATCGGAGCCGGATAGCCTTCCGCCGATCCGGTTGGACAGTACATCGAGATGCTCCATTGTGCGGTTGTCGGTCAGCCCGGTCTCAATTATCCTGTCAACAACGGGGTCGGCTGCGGTATCCCGGCCAGCCAATGCTGAATGGTGGAAACTGAGCAGTAGAATTACTGCCCAAAAATGTAAAATCTTCATAATTAGTTTTATGAGAATTGTAAAATATTAATAAAATGGCTGGGCAAATATATCAGTATTTTATTAAAATTTTTTGCGATCAGGCATAAAGATTATCGTACGATGCCTCCATCATAAGGAAGAATGCCTGCCCCTCGCTCGACCATGCAGGCCGCGCGTAGGTTGTCGGACCGGGCACACCTGTGACATACCCCAGGTCGTCTACCTTTTGGTGCACGGCTTTTCTGATGTTTAAGGCGGTTTCCAGTAAATCCCTGTCCAGCCATCCTGCATTTATACCCTTGAATACTGAATCGGCCACTCTCATCGCGAGACTTGTTTCGACGAAAGAGGAAGGGTCGTTTATATAGTTGTGGAACAGGTAGTCGTCTCTCATGTACCTGAGGCAGCCTTCCAGGTGTTTACGGGCAAAATTCTTCAGGATCTCACTTTCGGCCGGCATGTTTTCAGGGAGGTGGCTGATAAGTTTGGTCATGCCGCTGATTGCGTGAGCATTGGCCAGTCCCCACAACCCTGGATGGCTTATTTCGCCGGTATCGGCATTCCAGCGGTATGCAAACAGCGATTCCTCCTCTATCCATAAGCGGTCGATAATGGCCTTTGCCTGCCGGTAAGCCTCCTCCGGATAACCTGCATAAGCCACGAAAGGAGGTGCCATATATATTGAATCGGACCACAGCTCGGGCCCGTGATAGGAGTGGTGTATGTAACCCTCTTCAGTACGCGGCGCCCTTTCGAACAGGTACTCCAGCATCCTGTCTGCTGCCTCCTTCATACTTTGATCACCGGTTATTTCTGCCGTCCTCAGCACAGCCTCGAGTGGTGTAGCTGAGTCGTTAATGCCGTTTGCAGTGCTGATTACCGCCAGGCGCCCGTCTGCACCCTGCCTTGTAACCGCCTCCCTGGCCATAAGGATCATCATCGTTTCGTCGCCGTTTTCAACAAATGCCTGGGTGGCAATACCGTGTTCCCAGTTCTGTTTCTGCAGGGAAAGCATCGCCATTTTAACCTTTCTCCTTACGGGTGTGTAGAATTTTTCGTTTTCAGCAACCAGCTCCCTGCTGCAGGATGCTGCAGACGGAACAAAAAGTGCGCTGCCTAAAAGGCCTGTTTTGATTATAAAATCTCTTCTGATCATAATTATGAAGGTTTAATGATTTTTTTATCCCTGCTTAGTTGGCTTTGATTTTATTGATTTTGTGTCTCTACCTACCTACCTGTCTGTTTCTATCACATCCAGTCCGAGAAAAACAGCTATGTCTTTAAGCTGCTCCCGCATATCACCAAGTGTGGCATTGAGGTGTATACCATACAGATAGGGTTGAAATTCCCTCTGAATTTTTTTTATATCGTCATGCTTAACTATGATCTTTGCAGTACACATTACATCATCCAAATCTTCTCCTCCGGTATAGATAGCATGACCATCAACTATTTCACCAGTGTGCAGCCTCACCCTTTTGAGAAGTGAATGGATCTCCCATAAGGTAACGGTCTCACCTTCGGGCCATTCGGCTGTAAGTCCGGTAGAAGACCCGGGTTCTTCAGGAATATCCCTTACCGGACTTTCAGCATGAGGTACTATTGAATATGGAACCCTGCGTTCATCCCCGTAAGGATTGATTGGTATTCCACTGTGCAGGACAATTTCTGTTGAGTTATGGATATCATACATAAAATCAGCAAGCATACTTGGCCTGCCTGTCATCAGATATGCCAGCACCTGGCTGATCAGCAGATCAGGGTAATTCTGGCATACAGCCATTATACCCCTTGTTTTGAACCCAAGCTCCAGGGCCACTCCGGGCCAGAACCTTTCCGCCAGTTCCCCGCTTCCCGACACCGTGCGGATGTGAGTGGATACCGCATTACAATCATACTTTTCCCTTAGCTCATCCATTGCAAGGTAGGCCCTGGCAGTTTTAACAATCTCAGGCATTGAGGCTGTCACTTTTCTCGCATTGCTGACCCATTCATCCGCTATCTCTTCAGCTTTCCTGATATCTGTTGTTTGATATGCCTCGAAAAATTCATGGGGCTCAACGGTAACAATTTCCACACCAAAGAGATCAGTGAAGTTTGAAAGATATGTTTCATTAAAGCCTTCGGGGAAGGACTGGTTATGGTCGCCCCTGTAATTCACTGATGCAATAGTTTCATTTTCATGGTTTTTTATCATCAAAATCCTGGTTTGCCGAAGTTCCTTCACAACCTGTATAAGCCTGATCTTATCAACCAGGTCATTGAACATTGCCTCCCTTACAGCAGGAGAAGCAAGGTTCCGCCTGTCAAGCTGGGCGGTAAGTATCCTGCCGCCAGTGTATCCTTTACCCCCCTTGAGTACACTCTCTTCAGGCATTTTACCCGTTGCAAAAAGGTGATAGGGTTGGGCATCCATGAATTCGAAAAGGTTATATACAACTATTGTGGGCAGTCCTGTGAAAGCCAGTCTGTAGTCTCCATTCAGTCTTCCAATGATAAGCACACCGTCGTAACTATTCTTATGGTTTGTTAATTCGGCCAATGCAGAGGGGTGATTACCTTCCCATTCAATAAAATCAATTCCTGTGCATGATTCTCTGAGTTCTTCCATTACCTCTTCATGGGTGGTAAAAGTTTCAGGAGCACCCCCGGAACCTGTACAACCACAACCGTACGAGGTAAAAATGGTAAATACTCTTGTGTTGTTGCTTTGTGCAAACGTAAAAAAGGCGGAAAATAGAATTAACAGGGCAAAACAACTAATCTTTTTCATTTTAGTTTAGTTTTTGTTTTCTTGTAACAGTATTTAATTAATGATATAGTTGATAGTTAAGGTCATTTGATCCATTTTTTAAAAAATTGATTCAAATCAGGGCCTGTATCAATTATCAGGTAATCATAGGAGTCCATGTTCCGGTAAGCGTTATGGATAACAGAAAGATCATTTTTTATCCTTTCCCGGTCCTCTGGTGAGCCTGTTCCGTCAACCACATTGACAAGCATTAACATCCTTGGTGCAAGTGATGCAGCAAGGTCAGGAAGGTCGTAGTATTTAAGCATGCCGGGTACGGCCCCGAGTATGAACTGGGGACTGTAAAACTGTGTCGTAACGAGTGAATGATAGGAGGAGAGCGGTTCCAGAAGTGCTATCCGCGATATAAATGGCTCAAAAGCAGCTGCATGCAGAAGGACGGATGACATTTCCTCTTTTGCCACGGCATAAACCTCTTCATAGCCATGTTGTTCATGAAGTATGCGTGTTAGTTTCACCACGTCTGATGCCCTTATACCGGTAATGCTTCTTCCTGTTAGCACAGAAGCAAACCATACATTGTATGAAACACCCTTGATATAGGCATCTCCCCTGAAAGAACCCGGACCTGTTTCTCCAATGCCTATGAGATCGGCGACAAGTAC
>SLMM01000041.1 GCA_007133565.1 Bacteroidales bacterium | reverse complement strand
CCCCTAACCCTGGTTTCTGTTCAGGATATCAGGAAAGAGCTCGACGAAAAGGAGCTCGACTCATGGCTGAAACTGATAAGAGTGCTTACACATGAGATAATGAACTCAATAGCGCCGGTAAATTCTCTGTCTGAAAATCTTTGCAGTTACTATATCAAAGAGGGTCAGGCAGTACCGGTTGAGGAGATTACCGAAACGACGGTCCGGAACACCATTCGAGGCCTCAAGGTTATCAACGAGCAGGGACAGGGGCTCATAAGGTTCGTGGAATCGTACAGGAAGCTTACCCGGCTGCCCGAACCGGCCCTGTCGGCCGTGAAGGCAGGCGACCTTGTCGAAAACACAGTGATGCTGTACAGGCGGGAGCTGGAAGAAAAGGATATAAGAGTGTCGGTCATCGCCCATGACGGCAATATGGAGCTCAACATAGACGAAAAGCTGATTTCGCAAGTGCTGATCAACCTTCTGAAAAACGCAGCCGAGGCAGTTGAAGGGCGCAAAGGGGCGGAAATAAGTATCCAGTACCGAATTAACGAAACAGGGCGGCCAGAGGTGCTGGTAGCCGACAACGGACCGGGAATCCCACCCGGACTTATCGAAGATATCTTCATTCCCTTTTTCACCACCAAAGAAGAGGGCAGCGGGATCGGACTCAGCCTTTCGCGCCAGATCATGCGGCTTCACAAAGGCAGCCTGAAAGTAGTATCCGTCCCCGAAAGGGAAACAATATTTATCATGACTTTCTGAAAACCGGCTAAAACGGTGGTCATACCAGGCCGGTTATAAGGAATTATGCCTGGCTATTGCCGGGATCCGGTAAAGGTTTGTTGCGGCCGTATCTTTCGTGAGCCCTGGTGAAATCGCCCGCTACAATTGCAGATATGAGCGAAATTTCACCGGCTAAAATTGTCGCAGCAACAATTTCGGCAAATTTTTTGCTCTTGCCTCTGCCATAACAACCAATGATCTCAAGGCACTCGCGCTGAGTGGGAAGCGAAACCCCTCCCCCTACGGTTCCCACAACCAGTGAGGGCAAATTCAGTGAAACATACAAGTCTTTACCAACTGCTTCGGCATAGGAGTAGCCGACACAGGATTCTGAAATGTTGGCAAGATCCTGGCCGCAGGCAAGGAACAGGGCAGCAATGCCGTTGGCGATATGGCCGTTCATTCCCAGGACACCCGCCATAAGGTTTCCCATTACCATTTGCCGGTATGTTTTATCAATTTTCTCTGCCGTGGTACGCAGGAATCTGGAAATAATATGCTCCTTTATCAGAACATCGGCGGTAACGGTTTTTCCCCTGCCCATGATGGAGTTTATACTGGCCGGCTTCTTGTCCACCGCCATATTGCTTTCAATCGCACAGCGCACCACAGGAAAATTATCGCTGATATAGGCACACAGTTTCTCCGATGCCTTGGTTATCATATTCATTCCCATAGCATCACCGGTTGAGAAACTGAGTCGCAGAAAAACAATCTTACCCTGAATATATGTATCGCAGCCAAGGAGTTTCCCGTGATCTGTAGTGCTTTCAGCAACCTCCTTGAGCTTATTGAAATTCTTCTTTATCCACTCAACAAATTCCCCGGATTTGTAAACATTCTCCAGCTCAAAAAAAGGCGCTCTCTGCATGCTGTCTTTAACCAGAACAACGTTTGCACCCCCTGAAAGCGAAACTACCCTGGCGCCCCTGTTATATGATGAAATCAGTGCCCCCTCCGTAGTGCTCAACGGTACGTAAAAGTCGCCATTTGCATATTTGCCGTTTATTTTCAAAGGGCCGATAGCTCCTACCGGTACCTGGGCAAAACCAATGATGTTCTCAATGTTGCCACGGGTGAGTTCTGCATCAATAGAACTGCTTTTCAGATATCTGATACTGAAGCCGCTCCTTCTACTCAGAAAACTGATCCGGTCTTTAATGGCGCTTTCAGAGTAATTGTTCTTTCTGTCTTTTGGCAGGCTCATCTCAAATTACAGTTAGAGAATCAATTATCGGAATATGTTGCCATATCACTTATAAACAAAGATATCAAGTAAAACCCACATAAGCATCCGTTTTTCATAATAAAAGTAACCATCGCAATCGCTAATGAACAATTCAGCTGCCGATTGTCATTTGCTCCGTTTTTTATATCTTGGCGCATCAAAACATTGTTTGGCTTGCAAAAAGATAAGATCGGGGAGGGCCATCCGATTCTGTGGAATAATATGATTATTGAAACCAGGGCATATGCAAGGGCAGGGTTGCTGGGTAACCCTTCCGACGGATATTTCGGCAAGACAATATCCATTATCATTAGGAACTTCGGGGCCTCGATTTCGATCTATGAAACTCCCGAGCTTAAAATAGAAGAGACGGAAGTCGATCTCAATACCTTTAGGAATGTATACCAACTGGTTGATTCGGTAAAGCTTACCGGATACTATGGCGGTACAAGGCTTATCAAGGCAGCTATAAAAAAATTCGTTGAATATTGTGAAAACAGCAATATAAGGCTCGGGCATAAAAACTTCACCATCCGTTACAGGTCATCCATACCCCGGCAGGTGGGACTGGCGGGATCGAGCGCCATCATTGCGGCTACAATGAAGGCGCTTATGCAGTTCTACGATGTTGATATACCAAAGCATATTCTGCCTACACTGATCCTGCGGACAGAGACCGATGAGCTTGGCATAAATGCGGGACTGCAGGACAGGGTCATCCAGGTCTACGAGGGCTGTGTATATATGGATTTTGACAAAGAGCACCTTAAGAAAAAGGGTTACGGCAGGTATACACCAATTGACCCGGTGCTGCTGCCAAAACTCTATCTTGCCTATAAAGTTGAACTGGGCAAGGTTTCCGGTGCGGCACTAAGTAATGTACGTGAAAGGTTTGACAAAGGCGACGAATTTGTTGTAAACACACTCTCACAAATAGCAGGTCTGGCTGAACAGGGCAGAAAAGTAATCCTCGAAAAGGATTACGGCCTGCTGAATGAGCTGATAAACAGAAATTTTGACCTGCGCTGCAAGATAATGAACATATCAGAAAGCAATATGGAGATGGTACATACAGCCAGAGCCTGCGGAGCCTCAGCTAAATTTTCGGGCTCAGGCGGCGCCATCATAGGTATGTATGAGGATGATGATATGCTTCGCCGGCTTATAGTCAACCTTAAGAAAGTCAATGCAAGAGTAATCAAACCAATAATATTCTGACAAGCCATGATAAAAAAAGCAGTTATCCCGGCAGCCGGTCTTGGTACAAGGTTTCTTCCCGCAACCAAGGCACAACCCAAGGAGATGTTGCCGATCATTGACACCCCAGCAATACAATATGTTGTGCAGGAATGCGTGGATTCAGGGATCGAGGATATACTCATCATATCAGGCAAGGGAAAGCGATCGCTGGAGGACCACTTCGACAAGAATTTCGAGCTGGAGACAAGGCTGCAGGAAAAAGAGGAGGAGGCACTATATACTCACCTGAAGCATATCGAGAACCTTGCAAATATCCACTTTATCCGCCAGAAGGAACTGAACGGACTGGGAGATGCCATATACCATGCCAGGTTCCATTGTGGTCAGGAACCTTTTGCCGTACTCCTGGGCGATTCCCTAATCGATTCGGCCATCCCCGTAACCCAGCAGCTTTTAGATTCCTACGAGCAGTACGGCTATACAGTCATAGCAGTGGAAACCGTACCATGGGAAAATGTTTCAAGATACGGCATCGTAGATGGAGATAACCTGAGCACCAGAGTTATGCAGCTTACCAGACTGATTGAAAAGCCTTCAAGAAAACAGGCGCCCTCAAACATGGCCATCGCCGGGCGTTATATACTCACACCCCAGATATTCAAAGCACTAGAGAAGACACCCCGTGGCAAGGGCGATGAGATCCAGCTTACCGATGCACTGCAGATCCTGCTGAAGGAGGAAGGGATCATCGCCACGCTTATCGAAGGCAAGCGGTATGACATAGGAAACAAGATGGATTTTTTGAAGACCACCGTTGAATTTGCGCTGAAGCGGAAGGAGTTCGCCGGTGAATTTGAGGATTTCCTGAGAGAGACCATTAACAGGCTGGACGAAGACAGGAAAGAACATTAACGCTTACCGGGTTTTAAACTGATTTAATTTCCTGTAATGCCTCAGGTAAGGATAATCAGGCATTTTTCGATTCATTTCCCTCTAAAACCATTTCACTGCTTCGATTGTATTTAAAAAGTTTGTCTAAATAGCAATATTTACGTAAATTGTTCTGGCAGGTATTACCCGTGTAACCTGGCTTCTCAGGATAATAAAATATTGGACCCCTGAAAAGCAAAATTACCTTACCATGACTTTATAAAAACCTGAAACATTAACCAAACTTTATAAAAATGAAAAAGGTTTACTCTCTTTTGCTTACAGTGATAATAACAACACTGTCATTGTTTGCGCAGCCACCCCGGAAAATGAGCTATCAGGCAGTTATTCGTGATAGTGAAAACCAGCTGGTCGTAAACACTGAGATTGGTATGCAGATAAGCATATTGCAGGGATCGGCAGACGGCGCTGCTGTGTACATTGAAACCCTAACCCCAACTACTAATACCAATGGTTTGGTAATAATAGAGATAGGGGGAGGGACGGAACAAGACGGTAATTTTACGACTATAGACTGGTCTGATGGCCCGTATTTTATAAAAACCGAAACCGACCCTTCCGGGGGAACAAATTACACCATCACCGGTACAAGCCAGCTCTTAAGTGTTCCTTACGCATTGCACTCCGGATCATCTGATGTTTTGACTGGTGAAATCACCGAGAGCCAGATTAGTGATTTGCAGGATTACCTGACCAAGGAAACCGCCCCAAACGTTCCCGCCGGTACACAACCCGGTGAAATGCAATACTGGGATGGTTCTGAATGGATAACCCTTGCACCGGGCTCTGCAGGGCAGGTTTTAACTTTCATTAATGGTGTTCCAACATGGGCGGCACCAGGTGTGAACGATGTGGAAAACCCGGCCACCGGTAAAATATGGATGGACCGGAATCTCGGAGCTTCAAGAGTTGCCAGGTCAAGTAGTGATGCCGCTGCCTATGGCGATTTATACCAATGGGGCAGGGCTTTCGATGGGCATGAGATCAGAACATCCGGCACAACAACATTGAGCGATAGCGATACTCCTGGCCATGGCGAATTTATTTTAGCTCCGGATAGCCCGTACGATTGGCGCAGTCCCCAAAACGATGATTTATGGCAGGGTGTAGACGGCATTAACAATCCCTGCCCTGATGGTTACAGGTTGCCAACAGAAGCTGAATTAGATGCAGAACGGCAGAGTTGGACCAGCAATGACGCAGCAGGAGCCTTTGCATCGCACTTAAAATTGCCTGTGGCAGGCTACCGCGACTACAGCAGTGGTTCGCTCGAGAATGTAGGCTCCAGCGGCCGCTATTGGTCGGGTACGGTAGTTGATACCCGCTCGAGGGGCCTGCGTATCTTCGGTACAAGTGCCTTCATGAGCAGCTACCGCCGGGCGAACGGGTACT
>SLMM01000110.1 GCA_007133565.1 Bacteroidales bacterium | reverse complement strand
GCGGGCTAAGGAGATAGGCATCAGGAAAGTTAACGGGGCACGCAAAAGTGATATCATCAGGCAGTTCTTTGCCGAAACGACATTTATCGTGGCAATATCTTTCCTGATCGGACTGGTACTGGCTGCACTTCTTTTGCCGCAGTTCGGCGAGCTGATGAGGCGCAGTTTCCCCGACGACCTGTTCAGGTCGCCGCTGCTTATTGCGGCCTTGGCAGGCGTATTTGTTATAACGGTAGTTCTTTCAGGCAGTTATCCGGCATTTTACCTGAGCAGGCTAAGGCCTGCCGCCATCCTGAAGCCGCATGAAGGTGGGGTGGGCCGCAGGAGAGTGGTCATGAACCTTGCCGGGGGAATGCAGCTTATAATTACACTGGTGCTTCTTACATATCTTTTCGGTATCACCAACCAGGTAACCTATATGCAAAACCTGCCACCCGGACTGAATCCCGAGGGGCTTGTGAATATCTACAACCTGAATGACAATATGAGGAGGCAATACCCGGATATCAGGGAACAGCTGCTTACTATACCTGAAATTGAAGGTGTAGCTGCGTCGGGCCACACTATTGGAGGGGGGACCAGCGGCCAGGGTATCAGGCTGCTTGAAAGTCCGGCTGACAACATTCTTACGATCAACGAATACCGGGTCCAGCCTGGTTTGTGCGATTTGCTGGAGCTGGAACTGAAGGAGGGCAGGTTCTTTAATCCTGAACTAGCCACCGACAGGCAAACAGTTATACTGAATGAGGCGGCGGAGAGAATGCTCGGACTGAGTTCGGCCGTGGGAAGGCAGGTGGTTATGTTTCAGAACCCTCTTGAGGTGATCGGCGTGGTAAGGGATTTTCACTATTCATCTGCTGCAAATGAAATTCAACCCCTTGTGATTACTGCATACAGGGAGAATATTAACAACATCATGGTAAGGCTGGCGGCTACTGCCGACACCAGGACGGCACTGGAGAAGATTGAGCAGACGCTGAAATCGTTTGATGAGGGGTACATTATGAGCACAAGTTACACCTCCAGTATTTACCGTAACTTCTATGCAGCTGAGCAGAGACTCGGAAGGATCATCAGGGTGAGTGCCGCCATAGCGGTTTTGATCGTGATGATGGGCATTTTCATGCTGGTTTCGCATACCATCTCAAGGAGAACCAAGGAGATAGGTATCCGCAAGGTCCTTGGCGGGTCAACATCGCGAATGATGGCCATTCTTTACTACGGCTCACTGAAGTGGATTGCCATAGCCTCGGCAGTTGCCATCCCGGTGAGCTACTTTCTGCTGGACAGATGGCTGAGGGATTATGCAGTAAAGGCTCCCCTGAGCTGGTGGCTTTTTGTTCTTGGTGTGGTTATTGTGCTTGCCTTGCAAACGGTCATCACCATCTGGAAAACATGGAGCATAGCCCGGCGCAACCCGGTTGAATCGCTCAGGTATGAGTAAGGGGCAGGGGCATGCCGGCCGCATCTGCAACCACAAAGGTGCTGCCTCCCACGAATACAAAGTCATCAGGCCCTGCGGCTGCAAGGGCTGATGAGAGAGCGTCGGGAACTGACTGGTATGCCTTGCCTGATAGTCCTGCGGCGTGGGCCCTGCTTTGCAGTTCACCTGCATCGAGCGATCTTGGTATGGAGGCCATGGTAAAGTAGTAGGTTGCACCGGCAGGGAGCATGCGAAGAATCTCTTCTGTATTCTTATCGTTCACAAATCCCAGAACCATGTGCAGGTGCCTGTGGGGAGTTTCCCTTATCTGGGCGAGCACGGCCTCTATTCCGTCAGCATTGTGAGCGGAGTCGTACACCACCAGCGGGTTGGTGCCTGCAACCTGCCAGCGCCCCATAAGTCCGGTAGCCGCGGCAGCCTGCCTCATGCCGGCATACACCGCATCGCGGCTGATGCTGATGCTTTGTTTTCTGAGAACGTCTATAGTATGCAGCGCCGTGACGGCATTCTTCTGCTGGTAGAAGCCCAGCAGGTCAGTCTCCAGGTTATTCCAGTCTTCTTTCCGGAGGCCCGGTAACGGGTGTGTCTCCCTGGTTGCCTTAATATTTAAGGACTGCAGACCCTGTAGGGTGCGTGTGGCAGATTCACAGGTGTACTCTTCAGAAGCAAAGTTGATCTCTGAGTTGAGTCCGGCAGCTTTTTCTTTAAAGATTTCATCTGTTTCCGGCTGCCTTTCACCTATCACAACCGGCACTCCCGCTTTTATTATGCCTGCCTTTTCACTTGCTATTGCCTGGAGTGTGCTGCCAAGGAACTCGGTGTGATCCAGCCCGATGTTTGTAATTACTGAAACCAGGGGGGTAATAATATTAGTTGAGTCAAGCCTGCCTCCCATGCCTGTCTCAATAACCGCTATATCGACCTTCTCTGCAGCAAAACATTCAAATGCCATGGCAACGGTCATCTCAAAAAACGATGGGTTGAGCTTTTCGAATAGGTCACGGTAACCAGCTGTAAACCTAATTACAAACTCCTCTTCAACAGGCCGGCCGTTGATCTTTATCCTTTCCCTGAAGTCCAGCAGATGAGGTGATGTGTAGAGGCCTGTTTTACAACCTGCCGACTGAAGCACCGAGGCCAGCAAATGCGACACCGAACCTTTGCCGTTGGTGCCTGCAACGTGCACCGACCTGAACCTCCTGTGGGGGTGGCCGCATGAATCATCCAGGGCATGAGTTGTTGCCAGGTCCGCCTTGTATGCGGCCCTGCCGATACGCTGGTACATCGGTAAACGGCTGAACAGGTATTCAAGAGACTCTTTATAGTTCATAATCTGTTATTTGCCCCACTCCCAACCGTTAATGTGAATGCGCTCCGGCTTGAACCTGTCGGTTACCACCTTCTCCTCGGCAGGATATCCCAGTGCAATGAGCGAAAAAGGCTGGATATTTGCCGGCAATGAGAAGATTGATCTTATTGCCTCAATCCTTTCATTTCGGGGATAGACGCCGAGCCATACGCTGCCCAGTCCCCCTGCATGTGCCGCAAGCAGAATGTTCTGTGTCGCTGCCGAACAGTCCACCGGCCAGTACCCCTTGCTCTTTTCAAGATTGGTGTCGCCACATACCAGGATGGCAAGTGGTGCATCCGCCAACATTGATGCATAGGGGTGGGCCTTCATCAGCCTGTCGAGCAGTTCTCTCTCTGTCACTACCACAAAGTGCCAGGGTTGTTCATTTCTGGCTGACGGTGCGTACATTGCAGCCTCCAGAAGTCCGTCAACCTGTTCGCGGGATACCTCCCTGCTGGTGTATCTCCTGATGCTTCGTCTTGTTTTAATTGCTTTTAAGGTGTCCATAAGAGTGTTTTTTTTGAATGGCTGGCGGGCAGAGCCAGCGGGTGACAAATTTAAGACTTATTTAACAAGCCATGCTCTCATAAAAACCATTTTATTTATTTATTTTTGGGTTCAACTAAACATTATTAACTGCACCGTAATTAATGGGTAAAACGAAAAAGACCTTCGTTCTGGATACGAATGTCCTGCTGCACGATTATCAATGCATATATCGCTTTCAGGATAATGACCTGGTAATCCCGATAGTGGTCCTTGAGGAACTTGACAAGCTGAAAAGAGGCAATGACCTGATAAACTATCATGCCAGGGAGTTTACCCGCGAACTGGATAAACTGTCGGGCGACCACCTTTTTAACGGTGGGATAAAGTTGGGGCGTGGCCTTGGCAAGCTGTCCATCGAAACAGGTAAACCCTTTTCGGACGAGATGTGTGAATCCTTCCCGGAGAAAACACCCGACCACCGGATCCTTGCCATTACCGACCATATAAGGAAAAGATTCAGCAGACGGCCCGTGATTCTCATCTCAAAGGATATAAACCTGAGAATGAAAGCAAAATCGCTCGGGATACTGTCACAGGATTACGAATCCGACAAGGTGGCCAACCTGGAGTCGGTCGACAGGGCCATAGAGATGCATGAGGATTTTGACGAACGCCTGATATCAAGGCTTTATGAGGAGCCCGAAGGTGTCCCGGCTGCAGACTTCAAGCTGGACCCTGAACCTCACCAGTACTACATACTGAGAAGCAGCAAGGCTTCGGTGCTGGCCCATTACGATCCTTTAAGGGAGGTGATGGACAGGGTTGAAAAGTACAGGGTATACGGAATAGAGCCCAGAAATGCTGAGCAGACATTTTCAATAGATGCGCTTATCAGGCCCGAGTTACAGCTTATTTCCCTTACGGGGAAGGCAGGGACCGGCAAAACTCTTCTTGCACTGGCTGCTGCATTGCACCAGGACAACAGGTATAAGCAGATACTCCTTGCCAGGCCGATAATACCGCTGGCTAACCGCGACATAGGATTTTTGCCAGGCGATGTAAATGAGAAGATAGGGCCATATATGCAACCCCTGTTTGACAACCTGTCTGTTATCAAGAACAAGTTCAAGACTCAGAGCAGGGAACTGGCCAAGATTGAGGAGATGGAGCGGACAGGAAAGCTTGTTATAACACCTCTTGCCTATATTCGTGGCCGGAGCCTTTCAGATGTGTTTTTTATAGTGGACGAAGCCCAGAACCTTACCCCGCATGAAGTAAAGACCATAATTACCAGGGCGGGAGAGAATACCAAGATTGTGTTTACCGGCGACATCCACCAGATAGATTCTCCCTATCTTGATATGAAATCAAACGGGCTCAGCTATATGACCGACAAGATGAAAGGTCAGGATATATTTGCACATGTAAATCTTGTTAAGGGAGAGAGGAGTTACCTCTCCGAATTGGCAAGCAACCTGCTTTAGATCAACCATATATTTTAATAATTAATGCCATGGAACCAAAAAAGACATTGTATATAGCGAGACATGCAAAGTCATCATGGGACTTCCCCGGAAGGGCGGACATTGACAGGCCTCTTGCTGAGCGGGGTCTGAACAATGCATATGAAATGGCCCGCAGGATGAAGGAAAGGGGCGACAAACCCGCCCGTATGATATCAAGCCCCGCTAACAGGGCATTGCATACTGCGATAATATACACCCGCGAGCTGAAGATTCCTTTTGAGTACCTTTCGGTAGATGAGAATCTCTACATGGCGGGAGAAGACGCCATATTACAGGTCATTGGAATGGTTGATGATGCTATTGGTTCAATTATGGTGTTTGGGCATAACCCTGACTTTACCTACCTTGCCAACCATTTTGTGCACAGCCAGATCTACAATATACCAACCAGTGGTATCGTACGGCTGGAATTTGATGTATCATCCTGGAAAGATATCCACAGGGGGAAACTTATCGGCCACCTTTTTGATTATCCCAAAAAGAAGTAGGCCGTATAGCTACTTAATTGCAGCATCACGAACCATTTGAAAAGCTGCAAACGGAACAAATACCTGAGGTTGCCGATGGCGAAAAACAAAAAAATAATCAACAGGGAAGTAAGCTGGCTCTCTTTCAACCACAGGGTGCTGCAGGAGGCTGCCGATAAATCTCTGCCGTTACTTGAAAGGATAAGGTTCCTGGGGATATTTTCGAATAATCTCGACGAGTTTTTCAAGGTCAGGGTGGCTACGGTAAAGCGCATGATGGATTATGACCGCAATG
>SLMM01000164.1 GCA_007133565.1 Bacteroidales bacterium | reverse complement strand
TATATGAAAGGCAAAAAGCCTGCCTTCTCTTCCACACTCCCTGATACCCTTCTCAAGATCTTCATCCCACCATACATGGTATACATCCACTGCAACCCCAAGCCAGGGAGAATTGAAATACCCTGCCAGTTCAACCGCCTGTTTCATCGTATTAATAGCCGAACGGGTATCTGCATAAAGGGGATGGAGCGGTTCTATGGCAAGCCTGACTCCAAGCTCGGTTGCACGAGGCAGGATGGACTCAATACCGGCGCGTATCTGTTCGCGTGATCTGCTGAGCGATTGACCGGGGTCAGCACCGCACACCAGCACAAGCATTGGTGCGCCAAGTTCATGGGCCTCCTGTATAGCCTTCAGGTTATCACCAACTGACGTTTTCCTTTCTGCCGGATCAGTGGACGGGAAAAAGCCTCCGCGGCAAAGTGATACAACCTTCAGCCCTCTTCTTCGTATTATCTGCCCCGCTCTGCGTGCACCTATCTTTTCAACCGCATTCCTCCAAACCGTGATGCCCGATATTCCTCGTGCAGCAAATTTTTCAACAGCTTTTTCAATATTAAGCGGCCTTGTAGTTATGGTATGAACGCAAAGCCGGGAAAGGTCTCTGATGGGTTGGGGCTGCATAGGTTGTTTTGTTTCAGATACAGGATTACCCTGCCGGTTGATGGTTGATTTTTGACACAGGCAATAAAAATAATGATTTTTAGGAGACAGGTGGATAATTTTTTCTAAATTTACAATACACACCGGGTACGCCTGGCTGATAATTAAAAGAAGCCGGGCACATTAAACCATTTCCGGTGACAGCGAACAGTATAGGATAATCATGACAGGGAAAAGCATCCCCGTCAGTAAAATATAATGTTATGCAGATACTTATTACGGGCATAAGCAGAGGACTGGGAAGCGGACTTGCAGCTTATTATCTGGACAAGGGGCACACGGTATACGGTATCAGCAGGAACAGAAACCCCGAACTTGAAAACCATCGCTCATTTAATTATCTTTCTCTTGACCTGGGCAATTTCAAGGCTATGGAAAGGGTTCTACCGGAATTTCTTAACAAGGTTGGAAAACTGAACCTTGCTGTCCTCAATGCAGGAATACTGGGAGAAATCAAGGATATGAGAGACACCTCCCTTGAGGAAATCACGAGTGTGATGGATATTAATGTGTGGTCTAACAAAATACTGATCGACCTGATGTATGCAAATCTTAAGTATGTCAGTCAGATAGTAGCTGTATCATCAGGGGCTGCGGTATTTGGGAACAGGGGCTGGAATGCCTATTCAATATCCAAGGCAGCTCTCAATATGCTTATAAAGCTTTATGCCAGAGAACATGAAGAGACACATTTCTCATCTATTGCACCAGGACTTATAGACAGCGCCATGCAGGATTACATCTTTTCACTGGCTGATGATCCGAGATTCCCTTCGCTTAAGCGGCTCCAGGATGAGAAAAGGAGCGGTAAAATGCCTTCGTCAGCCGAAGCAGCCAGAACCCTTGCAAGTTGCGTAATAAAAGCCCACAGTGAAGAAAGCGGAAGTTTCCTTGACGTGCGCGAAATGTAATGCATTTACCTATTTTCTCTCTTCATTGTAGATCAGTACCGGCAGGCTGGTTTGTCGTGCTATCTTTTCAGAACGGCTACCGTGCATAAGCCTGTCAATAAAACCCCTGTTCTCCCTTAAAAGGACTATAAGGTCGGCATCCATCATCAGGGCGAAATTGTGAAGTTCATCAACCAGTGGTTCTCCGCTTGTCTCCTGCAGGACTTTAAGGGAAATCATATTGTAGCCGGTTTCTTCCCTTATCATGGCAGCGAACCCTTCACCTTTTACCCTTTCCTCAAAATCAGCGCTTGATGAAATATGTACAGCAGTGATACTGGCCGGAAACCTCGAAGCGAATTCCGCAAGCATTTTAAGGTTAGGAATATCTTCCTCATGGTAATCGGTTGCATAAAGAATCTCTGAAAATGAATTATAGGTGATGCCTTCAGGAACTATCCATACCGGGCATTTAACTTTCCTTATTATCTCAATATTATCGGCATCATAGCCAAATGCCGTGTGGTTTTTGGAACTGCTGAGCATAACAGTGTCAACCATTTCCTCCCGGCAATAAGCATGCATTATCTCGGCGGGAAAACCTATTTCAATCTTGTAATCCAGCAACGGCAGATCAGGATCTGATGCATTCAGCTTCTCGATCTGCATCTCAAAATGATGTTTTACACCATCAATTTCCCTGTTGATATCCTGCTGGTTGATAACTGCAGCAGCGCTGAGGCTGCCGGGCATTCCCAGAGGAAAGTTCGGGGGAGTATGCACATAAATGTACTTGACGGTCAGGTCCAGGTCCCTTGCAACATATGCCGCATAGGTCATGAACAACTGGGCACTGGCAGGAGAGTGCACATATACAAGCAGGTCTTTCATGGCTGTTGTATTATTAATTTTGTTTTATTAAGCAGAAATGTTCAATAGTTGTACCAATAAAACAGATATTTCTTTTAAGATATTGTCATGCAGGACTGCCTGCATAATTAAAACCCGAACCTGATAAGCTGGCAAGCAGCATGATTGAGGCTATTTCCACATAATGTGGATTAATTACACAGGTTTCTTTTAAATGGAGTAAGCCTCATGCATAGGTTGCATCAGAACCAATCAATTATTTTTTGAGCATTTCAAGCAATGTTATTACCTTCTGCTGATTGCTTATAATATATTTTGCTTCTGTATGAGTCATGCCCACCTTGACAGACCATGCATTGCCAGGTAATGAACGGAAAAGCAGTTCATCGCTCCAGCCTGCGCCAATGGCAAGTATGAAATCGTAGTTCCTGTTATTCAGCCAGTGCCTTGCAAGATCTCCTTTGTTAATGCCGGAACTGCTTATTTCAAGAACCTTACTGCCATGAAATACCTGGATATCGATGGTTGCGGTAATATTTACAAGATGATCATACAACTCCTTGGCAAGAAAGGACGATTGCTCAATATCAGACTTATGGTAATGCCAGCTTATGGAGTACTCCTTTTCCCTTATACTCGCCCCTGGCAGGCGGTCAGTGTAAGTTTCGAGAATCGGCAAAATATCCTTTTTCCATTCACCTGTCAAAGGTTTAAGCTGCGTCCAGCATTCAGAACCAAACTCTCTTAACCAGCTTCCATTTTCGGCAGTAAGGCTTACGGGCATATCTCCGATCCACTTTTGCAGATCCTCTTTGCTGCGGCCGCTCAGAATAACGATATCGGGTGAGGTCTGCTCCTTGATCCCCTGTATTAATTCAAGAAGTTCATTTGATGGTCTTGCCCGGTCAGGTTCATCGGTTAGCGGAACCAGCGTTCCGTCATAGTTTACTATTATAAGCCTCTTTTCGGCATTTTGATATTCATTCACCAGCCGCTCTCTTTTCTCCCGGCTCAAATATTTCTTGGTGAATGTGTATTCAGAAACCTCCCTTATTTCATTCAAGGCTCCCACAAAATCGGTCGCCCATCTTGTAACATCATACCTTTCAAGGCGGTGCTGCATAGCTTCGTTTCGCCTGATCTGTTCATCATCAGGCATTTCAAGTGCCTGGACGATTGCAGAAGCTATTTCGTCGACACTGTTTGAGTTTACAATTATGCTCTCGCTCAGCTCCTTTACGGCACCGGTGAACTCGCTGAGAATAAGTACACCTTTCTTGTCATTCCTGGATGCAACATATTCCTTGGCAACCAGGTTCATGCCATCACGGAGCGGAGTCAGAAGCGCAACATCGCACGACCTGTAAAGCGAGATGAGGGTTTCATGCGGCAACGATTTATACTGGTATATAACAGGCATCCAGTCAAGATTGCCATAGGCACCGTTAATATAACCCACAAGTTCATCCAGTCCGCGTTTTATCTCCTGGTAAGAATCCACACCCGTTCGTGAAGGAACTACAACCATACTGAGGCAAACCTTACCGTGCCATTCAGGGTTTTGTTGCAGGAACATCTCGAATCCCTTAAGCCGGTTTAAAATTCCTTTGGAATAATCGAGGCGGTCGACCGAAAGTACCATTCGCTGGCAGTCATTTGACGGTATCCCTGGTTGCGCATCGGTTGTTATGAAACGGTTAAACTTTTTGTAATCGATCCCCATCGGAAATGTATCAACCCTGACAACACGCCCTGGCATGCCAATACTGCCCATATGGTGCTCATGACCAAGAATTCTGAGTACACATCTCAGGAAATACTGCGAGTAATCATGAGTATGGAAACCTATAAGATCAGAACCAAGCAGCCCGTTCAATATACCACACCGGCTTTCATCCGGTAAAAGCCGGAATATTTCGTATGTCGGAAAGGGAATATGCAGGAAAAAGCCGATGGGATTTGCCACCTTCTCTCTCAGCAGTTCAGGCAACAGCATAAGGTGATAATCGTGTATCCATATAATATCATCAGAACGGATTACAGAAAGCAGTTCATCCCTGAATATCTGATTCACCCTTTTGTACTGTTCCCAGTACTCCCTGTCATACACGGTATAAGTTGGGAAATAGTGAAACAGCGGCCATATGGTTTTATTGCAGAAGCCAAGGTAAACCTTGTCCATCAGCTTCTGCGACAGAAATACCGGTTCTGCTTTAAAATTGCTGTTTATCTTTTCGCGTACCACTTCCCGGTGCCTTTTTTTTACTGATATACCGGGCCACCCAAGCCAACCGTAATCACTGATATCCGATGCCGTTTTTTCCAGTGATGCCAGATAGTCACTAAGTCCCGAAACCAGTCCCCCGGCACTCTTCTCAAGGAAAAACTCTCCGCTCCTGTGCGTTAGCGCAACCGGCAGCCGGTTTGATACAATAAGAAGTCTCATGATTTCATTAAGTTTTTTGTCTTTCAGCAAATTTACCAAAACCTCACTACAAAGAAAAACCTGCAGGACAAGCTTTGGCTGTTCCGGCAAATATTTTGTAAATTGTACCTCTATTTTGTCTGGATGCGAAAACAGTCAGATTAGATACTGTTGAGGTAAACTTTTTTGCTGTTTTTTCCTTTATGTAATTGGAAAACCATCAAATCAATACTATAACAACAAAAAAATAAACAATGAGCAAGAAAGATCATTACGAAATTGAAAACCAGGAGTGGCTTGACTCCCTTGAATATATTATTCAGAATGAGGACCCTGCAAGGGTGCGCGAGCTTCTCGGTCTGCTTCAGGTCAAGGCCCATAAAGCAGGCATACCCTTCCGCTGCCCGGGCAACACACCCTACATAAACAGCATCTCTCCCCGCAAGGAAATACCCTATCCGGGAAGTGCAGAAATCGAAAGGCGGATAAAAAGCCTTGTTCGCTGGAATGCCATGGCAATGGTTGTCAGGGCAAACCTTGAGTCGGAAGGTATAGGCGGTCATATATCAACCTATGCATCTGCCGCAACCCTCCTGGAAGTAGGTTTCAACCATTTCTTCAGGGGCGGCGAAAACGGGAAACCGGCTGATATAGTTTATTTCCAGGGCCACAGCTCCCCTGGCATCTATGCCCGCTCATTTCTTGAAGGCAGGCTTAACGAAAAGG
>SLMM01000181.1 GCA_007133565.1 Bacteroidales bacterium | reverse complement strand
ACCGATGAGGCTTCGGAATCTGATACCAGCAGCAGCCTGATGGTAACCTCCTCCCCGGTAAGGGGATTACCCTGGGCATCCCTGACCACTGCCTGGTAACTAATTGCCTGCGGTGCCTGTGCAAAAGACTGCAGTTCAGTTACAAATAAAAAGATTATTGTAATCAGAATTGAAGTGTAAATTTTTCTCATAGCAATATGATTTTGTAAGTAGTAAACTTTTCAGCAATTTAAGTTTCTTGACACAGAAAAACAAAGCTTTAATCCGGAATTAGCTATTATTGGTCAAATAACAGGGGGCATTAAGGCGGATAACAGGGTAATTTATATCGGGGTGAATGATCAGCCTTCGTCGATGAAATAAAGAAGGTTGTCATCAAGATGGTAAAACAGGGGGGCAACAAGAATTCTGGGGTATTTTCTGCGAAGACGTGAGGCTTCGCTCAGCAGGAATTCGGTTTCGCTGTCGATCTCGAACATCGGGGCATAGTTCCTGAAATGCTCCTCAGACTGCTCAGGATCCATACCCGCACCCTCTACCAGTCCGTCTACTATCTTATCCTTCTTCGAATAAAGGTTGACCATTCCGCAGTCATTATGGCCTATCAGCACTATGCACCTTACCCCACCCACAGCAATAGCATAGGATACATTAAATGCGCTATACCTGAGATTGGCACCTCCGGTTCGGATGGTAAACGCAAACCTGTCGGGAATATTCAGATGGATCCTTTTATCCATACACATCCCTATGAGCATTTTTGAATCGGTATAGCTTCCGAAAGGCTGCCTGAAATTGTGGTACTCAAAAAGAGTCTGAACCGGGGTATTCAGGTACCCGGGTAAAATATCATCAGCAGTTTTTACAGATATCAGTCTGTCCATTATTTTGAACTTTTAAATCCGGCGACTAAAATACAGCAGCTTTATCGAATAAAATCCTGCCCGGGTTGAAAAATATCAAAAGATTGCACCCACTTAGAAAGAAAATGCATACAAACCCGGGCCTCAAATCGTGCCTCAAAAACAATACCGTCGAGTTGTCGCCTTTCCGTTACCTTTTGATAACTTTCGGCATCGTTCAGCGCAAAATGAATTCGTTGAGCACCCTTGCAAACTGCTTTGCGCGCAGATATCCGTAAGATTTGTGAGGGTTATGCACTCCTTTTTGGTTGTGGTAATCATTAACTACACCAAAATCCCTGGGTTTGACTGCATTATTGTTCATCTTAAACCGTCGGGCAAGCTTATAATTGAAAGTGACCCTATCGAGAACATCTGAAAAATTGTACCAGTTACAGCATATACCGGGAGGGGTGACCATATTTTTCTTTCCCCTCGGATTTGGCTTGTACTGTGATGCAATTTTGCTTACAACAAGCGGCAGACCCAGCGGGGAGCCAATTGTAATAAATGTATCGATTTTGATTCCAGGTACCACAAAGCTCAGCACATCAAAAGCAACTATAGAACCCATTGAGTGGGCTATGAGCATTACATCATCATTACTGTATTTCTCGAGTGCGGTCACAAGCCTCAGCTTAATGAGGTCCTTTATCATACAGATCCCTGCATCTTCAACTTCACACTCCTCACGGTAATAGATTTCAATATCCCTGAAGTATCTTCTTACAAGATAGTTTGGTATGAACGAATACCTCATGGTCAGATCTTCATTGAGAAATATCCTGTTCAGGTATTTACCGGCTGTTCTGAGCAATCTTTTCCTTAGCGGGTAATTTTCATTTAAGAAATTTTCAGGCGCCTTTGTATAAATCTCATCGACATATAACGGGCCATCCGGATCATTAAAATTAACAAGTGGCTTTTTATTCATTATATCAGCCCAGTAAACAATCTCAAAACGAGGTAACCGGGTATCAAAACCTTCTCTCTTCAGCCCTTCCTCCATTGAAAGCCTCCACCATTCAGCAATCCTGCTTTTTTCAGGCTTGTTGCCGAGGCCGTGGATACCCAGGATTACTTTTCCCATACTATATTACGGTATTATTCATGTTTTCAATATTTCTTATCATCCGGCCTGCCTTATCAGAGGCAATCATATCTGCACCGTAATCAAGCAACATTGCAGCTGTTTTAAAGTGGTTCACTGTCCACACATAAACAGGCAGTCCGGCAGCTTTAAGCCCCGTTACCAAACTTCTGGTCAGGAGCGGGCTGTATCCGATATTTATCCCGTGTAATCCGTATTTAATTATCTTTTTGGCAAGAAATGACGAACCTGACAGGTACAGCCAGAACCAGAGAGGATCCAGCAGCCATAGCATCCGGTGATCAGGCATCGTTTTCTGCAACGAGGTTAAAATTTTGATATCGAAGGCAATTATTTCAACCTGGTCAACCCTCAACCTGCTGCGGGAAACCTCCTCATACAGTTTACCGGGCAGGATCCCTGCACTCTTAATCTCAATAATAAGTTTTCCGTATTCCGGTACTGTGGATAAGATTTGTGACAAGGCCGGTATTTTTTCTCCCTTCCAGGCGCTACCTTTCCAGGCACCCGCATCCAGTTCCTGCAGCCGTGACAGACTGGTTTTGCCGACAACCAGGCTCTCTCCCGTAGTCCTGGTAGTCTTTTTGTCGTGAATAACACAAATTTCTCCATCTGCGGTAGAATGCACATCCACCTCAACGGCAGTCACTCCCCTCTCCCAGGCAAGATTTACCGCTGCCAGGGTGTTCTCAGGGGCATCGTGAGATTCTCCCCGGTGGGCAATGAACCTGCTTCTGAATTTGCCCATCAGTCTACTCCGTCATCCTCCTCAACGCGTTCCAGTCCACGCCCCTCCACAGGTCGTTCAGCATCGTTACCCGTCTTTCGTTGTAAAACATCCCACCTTCTGACCGGTAGCGTGCATCAATCAGTTCCCACCATTCGACTGACATAACACGTATGGCAGATTCATTGCCGGCAGAGGCGAAAAAATCCTCATCAATATACACCAGCGCCCTGGCGCCTTCTGCATCGGGACTGACCAGTCCGCTAGGCCGTTCAGCCTCAAAATCCATTGCCATAATGTGCCTGTAGGTACCCATCGATGGCCAGGGAGGCAGAATAAAACCGTATGCCGGGGCACTCCGCTGGGCCGGGGTCAGGCTGTTAAGCTCAGCCTTCAGCCCCTCTGCCGCACGCCCGGCATCAGCAATAAAAACCAGGTGGTCCACATCCAGCTCCTTACCGACCTTCTCTATCGCGTCCCAGTCCCTGCTCCTGATGGCACCCTCAATTCTGGCAAGAATTTCTCCCTGCGTCATCAGCGCTTCCGTGAGCTTCCTTTCCCACTCATCAATTTTAGCACGTTGTTCTACTGCTGCCTCAAGCTGCTGTACTAGCAAGCCTTCAGCTTCATCAATCGTGTTGTCAAGCATTTTCTTAGCCTCCTCAGGGTTAAAAACCTTAACCTTCTCATAAGTCTGTATTGTCTGTTCAATAAACTTTTCATGCCGTTCAATAACAGCCTGCTCTTGATACATGTCACGCATACGGTTAATATAAAGCCACATCTGGTCTATCTGCTGCTGCGGTATCTCCTGCTCCATCGCTGCAGAATACCCCTCGCTGAACAAATCAAGCTCAGCCTGCGCCCTGTCCAGCATTGCCCTGATCCACCTCTCCTGGCTCACGGGCTTCCAGAAGGCCTCTCCGCCCCTCGTAAGCACCGTAATGACACTCGCCTGGTGCAGCCCGAATGTCGGCCTTACCACCGAACGCAGAAAAGGCTCGACATTATTATCCCAGAGCGGGAAAAAACCGGGCGCAGGAAAGCGTTCCTCATACCCCGGAGGATGGGCGCACCGGTTGAACAGGGTTTGCCCCCCAATGCTTTCCATTAATGGCGGCAGCAGGTATATTTCACCCGAACCATCTGCCAGCACCGGATCACCCAGAAGGCTACCCGTCTCATTGATCCAGACCCTCACGCCGGCTGTTACATCAGAATTGGCATAGGGAAACCTCATCATCAGGTTGAGGCGCACCGACTGTGGCCATTGCCTGTTGCCGGTAAGTGACGGACTGGCTACAAATTCGCTTCGTGGATTAACAACAAGTCCACGTGGCGGATTTAGCGGCTGTGCCCTCTTAAACACTTCCAGTACCTCTTCGACTTTAGAAACCATTGCTTCCCCCTGGGGTGAAGCAGGTGTGGCACTTGTGCGCAACCATCGAAGCGTTTCCCATGTATCGCCCTGAGCCAAAACCTGTGCAGTTTGAAAGGCGGCGAACACGAAAACAAATATTGCAGAGAGGATTACTTTTTGCATATTGATCCGGTTTTTTGGCAACACATTTTACAAAAAGAATTATTATTGCAAGATAAGGACAGCCTGGTACTTTTTCAAATCATTTTCCGATTAAAGACTTAACGGGTCAGTGAGCTGCCAGTTCTGTTTATTGGATAATCTGCGACGATACCGTTCCAAAATTTCACCTATGGATACTTTTGCCGAAAGGGTAATCAGTTTCAACAAGAACCTTGACATCGGTCAGGAATTGCCGGACGGGATCAGGGTAATGAACCCTTTTACTGAAAATCCCCTGGCCCTGGAGGCCTCCTCATTGTTTTACCGTAAGTTCTACAGTGACAACCGGCAGCGCAGGCTTATACTGGGTATAAACCCGGGCCGCCACGGAGCCGGTGTTACGGGAGTCCCCTTTACCGACACAAAACGGCTGGCTGATAAATGCGGACTGTCCATAGAGGGTCTGAACACTCATGAGCCCTCATCGGTTTTTATTTACGAGGTTATAGATGCCTATGGGGGACCGGAGAGTTTCTATTCCGATTTCTACATAAACTCCCCCTGTCCCCTTGGTTTTGTAAAAACAAATGACAAAGGCAGGGAGGTCAACTATAACTACTATGACAGCCAGGAACTGGCTGCTGCTGTATATCCCTTTATGCTCAGGTCGGTCGAGGCACATATAGCAAAGGGTATAGACACGGCAGTGGCTTACTGCCTGGGCAGCGGCAAGAACTACAAAGCGCTGGATGAAATAAACAGGGAACGAAGGTACTTCGGTAAACTTATTCCGCTTGAGCACCCGCGCTTCATAATGCAGTACAGGTCAAAACAAAAGCAATACTACATCGAAAAATACCTGGAGGCATTCCGGACAGACTGATACTCCGCCCATGTTAGCCGGTTATCACCTGGTGGCTGCACCGTTTGGCCTGACGGTAAAACCTGGTCCGTAGTTACCGGCCCGGCGAGGATCATCTCCCGCATGCACCGCGACCGCCCGGTGCAGGACCTAACCGGCAGCTTCAGGGGGTCCTGGAATTACTCCGAACTTGTCTCCCGTTCTCCCTGTACAAAAACTAATCGGCAGTTTCAAGCACTTCCCTGCCAAAGGCCATACATTCGGGCCTTTTAAGGTTGTCATATTCAATTATCCCCGGCATCTGCTCCATACGTTCACGAACATCAGGTTCCATAAGTCCAAAGGTTATCCTGCCCAGGAAAACCTTTGAAGGCACATTATATGCCCCCGTAAGCGGTGAAAGCTGGTAACCGATAAAGGCATCATACTGCTCCTTCTCTACAGGCTGCATCATGTT
>SLMM01000082.1 GCA_007133565.1 Bacteroidales bacterium | reverse complement strand
TTGTATTTTATTCCGCGGTATTCGTTTTTTGTCTTGATCTCATGAAGCATGGTTTCGAATTCCCTGATGATATACATATCTCTGTATATCCCTGTGAGATCGTCATAAGAATACCTTTCCTTCTCATCACTAACTGACCTGTTATATACATTTACAGGAATTGTACCTAATTTTATTTTCCCCGGTTTACGGACCTTTGCGGGATCTATGAATTGATTTTTTGGCATATTGGTTCACTTAAGCAATTAACAGTATTTAATATTCTCAATCTCTTTCTTTAAGCCGGAAAGAAAAGCTGAAGCAGGCGCGCCATCTACCGCACGATGGTCATAGGTGAGCGATAGCCCGATAACAGGCAGAAAAGCTATAGTGCCATCGCCGGTATCCGCTGGACGGTAAGTTATTGTATTAACCCCCAGTATCCCTACCTGGGGGAGGTTGAGAACCGGAGTAAACATCTCTATCCCGTAAGCCCCCAGGTTGCTAACGGTAAAGCCGGCATTTTCAGGATTCAGAAGGTCGGGGTCAATATTCCCCTTCCTGCACTCTTCGGCCAGAAGCCTGATCCTCCCCGCAAGTCCCCCGATATTCATATCATCTGCATTTCTAATCGCAGGAACCATTAGTCCCCGCTCCGTATCCACAGCTATGCCAAGATGCACTTTATTGAAAGTACGTATCCCTTCACCTTCAAAATGAGCATTCATAAAGGGATATTCTTTGAGAGCCCTGACAACCGCG
Source organism: Bacteroidales bacterium (assembly GCA_007133565.1). GTDB lineage: Bacteria > Bacteroidota > Bacteroidia > Bacteroidales > PUMT01 > PXAP01. Next base: position 4,848 of record SLMM01000082.1, on the reverse strand, counting down.
AAGCAGACCATATCATTGATGTTTATGCCGGCAGTTTCCGGACTGGCAGATGATTTGAACTCTTTTCGCAATGCAAGAAGTTTCCTGGCGTCGGCGCTGATGTGGTGTGTAAGCTGGGCAGAGTTCTGAAGGGACTCCTGCATCCTGCGCGCAATCAGCCTCCGCATGTTGCTCAGCTTGGTGAATTTAGAGTCGTCCCCGGGTTTCCCGGTATCCATGGGTTTTGCCTCAGCGGCGGCACTTCTGACATCCCTTTCGATTATCCTGCCTTTCGGCCCTGTACCTTTAATATCCCTTACGGGGATACCGAGGCTGCCGGCAATTTTTCTCGCCAGGGGCGAAATACGGATCTTTGTGCCAGCATCAGGTACTCCGGAGATAGGGCCTGCACCAGCGCCTCCGGGGACAGGCTCAGCAGCTTCAGGCTCTGCGGCTGGATCCGGTTTCCCGGGGGCAGGCCCAGCAGCTTCAGGCGCAGCGGCATCAGCCCCAGCCGCTGGATCCGGTTTCCCGGGGGCAGGCCCAGCCTCCTGAATGCTTTCCCGGCCGGCCACAGGCCGGGCGGCCGCAGGCACCAGGTTATCATACTTTTCTCCCTGGCTGCCTATTACCGCAACGGTTTCAAGCACGGGAACCTCATCTCCCTCATCAAAGAATACATCCAGCAGAACACCATCATCCTTTGCCTCCTCTTCAAAGGCAGCCTTATCTGTTTCATAGGAAAAAAGAATATCCCCCTTTTCGATTTTATCACCTTTTGATTTGTGCCACCGGGTAATTATACAGGACTCAACACTTTGTCCCTGCCGGGGCATTAAAACGGCAACAGCCATAAACAATCATTTTAACTTGTTATTATATGTTTTTAAAAGTGTCAGCAATCAATCAACACAACCCTTTAAAATCAGACAATACAAATATATTACTTAATACTTGTATTTACAAGTATTTCTCTATATATTTACAAACTATACTGATATCCAGTTTAACATTGCTGCAATATGGAGCTACGGCAAATGAAAACTCCCAGGCACAGGAAACTTTACGAAATATTGCGTAAACATATAAATGATGGCGTGTACAGTGAAGGCGACCTGCTGCCATCCGAGAATGATCTGTGCAATGTTTACGGTCTGACAAGGCCTACGGTAAGGCAGGCGCTGGCTGCACTGGTACAGGACGGATATATAAGCAAACAGCAGGGCAGGGGGAGCATTGTAAAGAAAATGCCGCAGGGAATCGGAATATTGTCGGTGTCAGGCACCACCTCGGCCCTGAAAGATAAAAACCTGAAAACGGAAATAATCGAAAAGCCGCATATAATTCCATGGCCTGCAAACTTCATGTTCGGGTTATCTGACCTGGAAATTGAATCAGGCTGCATCCATATGACAAGGTTGAGGCTGCTGGATGACAATCCCATTTTCTATGATATCAGCTTTATTCCGGCCATAAACCTTCCGAGGTTCACAGCAAGGAATTTCAGGAACCGTTCATTGTTCGATATTTTGCGCAAAGCCTACCAGGTTGAGATAAAAGGGGGAGAACAGAGGATAAAAGCCATCATGGCAGAAAAGGATATCTCCGGTTACCTCAAAATTAGGCCCGGCCATCCTGTGCTGCACATGGAAAGGAAAATGGTCACAAACCGGCCGGAACTTAATGTTTATTCCTCAATATATTGCAACACAAAAGATTATTCCATCTTTGGCACCTTCTGACCGTTGATGAGAACCGTTCCGGAGATGTAACCTTACAGCAGGAACCTGCTGCAATCAAAATTGAAAATTTCATTCCCCAACCGGCTGGCTGATCAGGCTTAATCTGATAAATTGACGCAATTTTGCCGGATATACCTGATATATTGGCGTGAAAAAGATTTTTCCGGGAGCTTCCGGCATAAAAAAACTGCCGGGGGCAAGCCCCGGCAGCCGGATAATCACTATTAACCAAAATTAACCTGAATTAACACCTGCAAGGACCTAATTGTCTTCATACTCCTTGAGTATCTCCTTCACCCCGTCAGGGGCAACGCGACCATAGGTCTTGTCGCCCACCAGCACCACCGGTGCCAGTCCGCAGGCACCTACACACCTGAGGCCCGCTATTGAGAACTTGCCGTCTGGTGTGGTCTCTCCCACGGGCACCTTTAGGATACGCTTGAATTCATCGAGCACCTTTTCGGCTCCGCGCACATAGCAGGCCGTGCCTGTGCAGACCGATATGGGGTATTTGCCGCGGGGCACCATGGTAAAGAATGAATAAAAGGTCACTACCCCGTAAACCTTAGCCACAGACACGTTCAGCTCCTGTGCCACCACCTCCTGCACCTCGGCCGGAAGGTAGCCGAAGATGCCCTGTGCCTTGTGAAGCACGTTGATAAGTTCACCGGCCTCATTGTTGAATGATTTGCAGACCTCCTTAAGTTGCATGAGGTCATTTTCCCTGAGTTTTATTTTTATTGCTGACATTTGTTGCTGTCCTCCTTTAAGTTATTGTGTTTTCTATTCCTCCTTCACATCGGTTTCAATCACTATTTCCCTGGCCCTGCCAAAATACCTGGTGTGCAGCAGATGATGTGCCTTCTCGCTCATGGGCTCACCCAGGAACTCCTCATATAGCTTAATGATTGACGGGTTTTCGTGCGACTTCCTTATGGGCTTGCCGGCATCCTCCTGATAGATGGCCTTCTGCCTTGCCTTCAGGATAGCTGAATTTCCATGGTGCAAAGGTTGTCCGCCTCCGCCTATACAGCCACCCGGACAGGCCATGATCTCGATAGCATGGAACTCGCTTTTCCCTGCCCGTATATCTTCAAGCAGCTTGCGGGCGTTCCCCAGTCCGTGAGCAATCCCTATCTTCAGCGGGAAACCGTCAAAATCGACAGTAGCCTCCCTTATGCCTTCCATGCCTCGTAACTGCCCGAAATCAACTTTCTCAAGCTTTTTGCCGGTATGCATCTCGTATGCACTCCTTGTAGCAGCCTCGATCACCCCTCCTGTAGTTCCGAAGATCACAGCAGCGCCGGTAGATTCGCCCATAGGGCCGTCAAACTCCTCGTCGGGAAGCTTGTTGAAATCAATATTGGCTCTTTTTATCAGGTTAGCAAGTTCCCGTGTAGATAATGAGAAATCGACATCGGGATTTTTGTCGGAGGCAAACTCTTCACGTGTGCATTCGTACTTCTTGGCAACACACGGCATGATAGATACCACAACCATCTCCTTTCTGTCCTTTTTGATCTTTTCGGCAAAATATGTTTTGGCTATGGCGCCGAACATCTGTTGCGGCGACCTTGCCGTTGACGGTATATCGAGCATGTCGGGAAAATGGTATTCGAAGAAATTGACCCATCCCGGGCAGCATGAGGTGAGGACAGGGAGCTTAACAGATTTGTCGCCCGACAAAAACCTGCCGAGGCGCCCGAGGATCTCTGCACCCTCTTCCATGATGGTGAGGTCAGCAGCAAAATCGGTATCAAAAACATAGTCAAACTCAAGCTGTTTCAGCGCTGCAACCATCTTGCCGGTAACCAGCGTTCCCGGTTCCATGCCGAACTCTTCGCCAAGTGCTGCCCTTACAGCAGGTGCAGTCTGAACCACCACTGTCTTGGTGGGATCTGCAAGCGCGCGAAGCACCTGGTTGGTATGGTCAACTTCGGTAAGGGCCGCAGTCGGGCATACAGCAACGCACTGGCCGCAATAGGTGCACTCACTGTGATCGAGGTTGCGCTCGAAAGCTGGTGCAACTACAGATTCAAACCCCCGGTTTATAGCTGAAAGCACTCCCACGGTCTGAACCTCGTTGCACATCTTCTCACAACGGCGGCACATAATGCACTTATCCACATCACGCAATATTGCAGGAGATGTGTCAGGCTTGTAGGTCGATTTCTCACCTTCATAGGGTATCTCCCTGATGCCGAACTTGATCGCCATACTCTGCAGGTCGCAGTTGCCTGATTTGGCGCATGTAAGGCACTCAAAAGGATGGTCAGACAGCATAAGCTCCATTACGGTCCTGCGGGCGTTCAACACCCTGATGCTGTGGGTTTTCACTTCCATGCCGTCATGGCAGTCCGTGGCACAGGAAGGCGCCAGGTTCCTGCGCCCCTCAACCTCAACAACACATATGCGGCATCCCCCCGGCTTGTGCTCAATTCCCATATCGCCAAGGTTCATGTAGCAGAGGGTAGGTATATCTATATCGATTTTTCTTGCGGCCTCAAGGATTGTGGCCCCCTTTTCAACCTCAACCACCCTGTTATCTATTTTAACTTTCATTTTTTCCATTATTCCAGGTTATATTTTTATGACACACTTATTGCATTAAACTTGCACTTTTCAAAGCAGGCGCCGCATTTTATGCAGAGGCTCTGGTCGATGAGATGGACCTCCTTCCGTTCACCGCTAATGCAGTTTACCGGGCAGTTGCGCGCACAGGCCGTACACCCTACACAATTCTCCTCTATTACTTCGTAACGTATCAGATCCTTGCACTGGCCGGCCGGACATCTTTTATCCTCAACATGCGTGAGGTACTCGTCCCAGAAGTTGTCCATTGTCGAAAGCACCGGGTTAGGTGAGGTCTGACCCAGTCCGCACAGCGAAGTATCCTTGATCACATCGCTGAGGTTCCTGAGCTTGTCAAGTTCGGCATGAGTGCCGTTGCCCTTGCTTATTACCTCCAGCAACTCATAGAGCCTCTTGTTCCCGACCCTGCAGGGTGTGCATTTACCGCATGACTCCTCAACGGTAAAGTCGAGGTAGAACCGTGCTACCGAAACCATGCAGTCATCCTCGTCCATTACGATCATCCCGCCGGAGCCCATCATTGAGCCGCTTTCCA
>SLMM01000081.1 GCA_007133565.1 Bacteroidales bacterium | reverse complement strand
GATTTCGACAGGCTTTACTGGGACCCTTCTGCAGAACCAGGATAAGAGGGGGCAGAAGATCACGAAGAAAAAATTAATATCTTTGCAGTCAATATTTGGTTTAAATAGCAATAATAATATACCCAAATGGTACCGACAAAAGAGAAGGTGGTCGAAATACTGAAAAAGATAAACCATCCCGGATCGGGCAAGGATATTGTTACACTTTCAATGGTCAAGGGCCTTGAGGTTGAAGAGAAGAACATAAAATTCAGCCTTGATACGGGAGGCAAAAGAGACCCGTTTGTCAAGGCTGTCAGGATAGCTTGTGAGAAGGCACTGAGGTCTGTTTTTGGCGAAGGCCCGGGGCTGGAGATTGATGTTGTTATGGATGCCCCGAGGCAGAAGACGCCACCGCCCGTGCTCGCGGGGGTAAAGAATGTTGTTGCAGTCGCTTCAGGCAAGGGGGGCGTGGGTAAATCGACAGTTGCCGTTAACCTGGCAATAGCCCTTGCACAGAAGGGCTATAAGGTGGGTCTGCTTGACGCCGATATTTTTGGCCCCTCTGTGCCTAAAATGCTTGGTGCGGGAGATGTCCGGCCGGGAGTGAAAAAGGAAGGAGACAGGAGTGTAATCATACCCGAGGAGAAATACGGTGTCAAATACCTTTCTGTGGGGTTATTCGTTCCTGCTGACAATGCTTTGATATGGAGAGGCCCCATGGCCACCGGAGCACTGAAGCAGCTTATCGGTGACGCTGACTGGGGAGAGCTTGATTACATGATATTCGACCTGCCTCCGGGAACCAGCGATATACACCTGACTCTTGTGCAGGAACTGCCTGTTACCGGTGCACTTATTGTAAGCACACCCCAGGATGTGGCTCTTGCTGATGTCACAAAGGGTGTGGCAATGTTCAGAAGCGAAGATATAGCAGTGCCGGTGCTGGGACTGGTAGAGAATATGGCATGGTTCACACCTGCTGAACTCCCCGGTAACCGTTACTATATTTTCGGACGGGACGGGTGCAAAAAGCTTGCCGAAAAGCTTGACCTTCCTGTTCTTGCTCAAATACCTCTTGTGCAGGGCATAAGTGAGGGGGGCGACAGGGGAAGACCTGTTGCCCTCGAAGGCGACGAGACTTCCACGGCCTTCAGTTTGCTGGCCGAAAAGGTTGTCGGGGCGGTTGATCTGCGTAACAGGACTATGGAACCCACCAAAAAGGTGGAAATAAAAAGAAAGAAATAGAAATTAATAACGTCTTAAAATTAAATAACATGGCAAAAGAAGAATTATTGGAGCGTGTTGCTGCAACACTTGATAAGGTAAGGCCTTATCTCCAGGCCGATGGAGGAGATATTGAGGTCGTTGAACTTACTGATGACAATGTGCTTAAGGTAAGGCTTACTGGTGCCTGCCATGGCTGCCCTTTCAGTATGCAGACGCTTAAGGCTGGTGTTGAGCAGGCAATTAAGAACGACATTCCCGAAATAAAGGAAGTTGTTGCCGCCTGACCTGCCGTTTTTTTTTCGGGGTAAATAATATGTAAGAGATTTAGCAGTTATTGTATTAAGCACAAAAAGTAACCGCTTCCAACGGGAGATATATTGTTGCCAGCTCCGGCCAGCCGGATTGGCTGCAAAATAATAACTGCATTTATGCAATCAGGAGTCAGGATATTTGCAATCCTTTTTATTATTGTGGTCGTCGCGTCATGCTCTACCCAGAAGAATACCCTTCTGACGCGGACATATCAACAGGTTACCGCCAGATACAATGCCTTTTTCAACGGCAGGGAGAGCTTCAGGTCGGGCGTCAGAAATGTTGAGAGGAACTTCAGGTATGACTATAACAAGGTTCTGCCCGTTTTTCTTTATACCGACCCTGATATAGCAAGGTCTGTCGCTCCGCAGATGGACAGGGCAATAGACAAGGCGTCAAAGGTTATCACAAACAAGTCGATCACAGCCAGGCCTGAAGAAGGCAGAGGCTTTCTTTTAGGGAGAGACGAGGATTTCTACAGGCAGAATGAATACAACAGGTGGGTAAGGGAAAGCTACCTCCTTGCAGGGAAGGCACATTTTTACAAGCATGATTTTGTGCCGGCCGCCCGGGCATTCATGTTCATTATAAGGGAGTATGCGATGAATGATGTGCGTCATGAAGCGAAAGTGTGGCTGACGCGCACCTACATAGAAACCGGAAGGTTTAATGAGGCCAGGATGCTTTTTGAACAGATATTTGATGATCCGGAGTTCCCGTCAGGACTTCATAGCGAGCTTTATGCCACGGTAGCGGACTACCACCTGAGGCTGGGGCAGCCGGAACCGGCCATTGAAAACCTGGAAAGAGCGCTTGAAGATACCCGGGACAAGAGCAGGAGGGTCCGCTTTAATTACATCCTTGCACAACTTAACGAGAGCACAGGGAACCTGGAAAGGGCCTCCGACTACTATTCCAGGGTCATAAGAATGAGCCCTCCATACGAGATGGCCTTCAATGCCCGTATCAGACAGGCAGGGGTTATCGAAACAGGAACAGGGGAGACCGGCAGAATGATAAACACGCTTGAGAGGATGCTGCGCGATGAAAAGAACAGGGACTACCTCGACCAGATATATTATGCCCTGGGAAATATATATTTCAGAGATAGCGACGAACAGAATGCCATCAAGCATTACAGCCTGTCAGCCGGAGCAAGGGGAACGAACCCGTCGCAAAAGGCTTTCACATATCTGGCCCTGGCCGGCATCTACTTCAGCCGTCCGGATTACATTATGGCGCAGGCCTACTATGATTCGGCCCTGATAAATATGGACCAGGGTTTTGCCGGCCGTCAGGAGATAGAGGCAAAGGGTGCCGTTCTTGATGCCCTTGTCAGTAATATAATGGTTTACCGGCTGGAAGACAGTGTTCAGTATCTGGCTTCATTGAGTGAAGCTGAAAGAAACAGGAGGATAGATGATATAATTGCAGCTGTCAGGAAGGAGGAAGCCGACGCAAGACAACGTGAGCAGCTTGCGCAGCAAACACCCCGGTACAGCGCTGCCCGCACGGCACAGTCGGCCAGGTACCAGGCTGAACGGACAGGTGGGGGCGGATGGTATTTTTATAATCCTTCTGCTGTTACATTTGGACAGAGCGAGTTTGAGTCGCTCTGGGGCGAACGAAGGCTGGAGGATAACTGGAGAAGGTCTGACAGGCAGACAATATCAACCCATCTTCTTGCAGATTCTGTTTATGAAGATCAGGTTGAGCCTGAAGGCGATGAGGAGGTTACAGATACCGGCAGCAGGGAGTTCTACATGAGAGACATACCCCTGACTGAAGAGGCGATGCGCAGGTCGCATGTCAGGTTGCAGGAGTCGCTTTATAACATGGGCGTTATATACAAGGAGGACTTTGGCGACTATGAACGTTCGGTGCAGGCATATGAGGAGCTTTTAAGGCGTTACCCGGAAGGTGATTATCTGCTGCCTGCCCTGTATGACCTTTACAACCTCAGCCTGCAGAATAACGACCACGGTGCGGCTGAACGTTACAAGCAGAGGATCACTTCGGATCATCCCTCCAGCCCGTATGCAGCCATTCTCACCAATCCCGATTATTTCAGGGAGTATGAGCAGAGGATGCGTGAGGCAGAACGTTATTACGAAGAGACGTTTTACCTTTTCAGGGAAGAGCGGTTTAACGAGGTGGCCGACAGGGCACTTTATGCAATGGCAGAATGGCCTGAAAGCGATCTCTTGCCCAGGTTCGAATACCTGCGTACGCTATCCTATGGCTCAAGGGGCAATATACCCCTATTCAGGCAGATGCTTAATGATTATATTGATAACTGGCCTGATACCGAACTTGCGGCCAATGCCGGGGAGTTCCTGGCATACCTTGACGATGATTATGCCGAGGCTGTAAGGTATGCCGAGGATGTGGCTGATGCCGATATATATGCCGGCGGGCAGGAAGGAGAACATTTTTTCGTGCTGATTATCGATAATGACCAGGAAATCATAAACAGGATGGTCTTCAATATTGTTAATTTCAATGTAGATCACTTTGCAAGGCTGAACCTTAATGTAAGCAGCCAGGAGTTTACGACCAACTATCACATTCTCAGAGTGGAGGGCTTGCCTGACATCCCTTCATCACTCGATTATCTCAACCGTTTCTCGGCTTCTGAAGTGGTTTTTGCCGAGACCCCCCGCAGCGATTACCCGCTGTTCGTCATATCTCCTGATAATTACGGGATTTTTTTGCAGGACAGGCACATTGGGTCCTATATCAGTTTTTTTGAAGAAGAGTACCTTGACAGGTAAAAAACATCTGACAACAATAGTATTGACATGGCAGGGCCCGTCAGGTCAGGATAAAATTTAAACAGTTCCCTATGAAGCAGATAACAATACTATGGGCCGATGATGAGATAGACCTTCTGAAGCCGAACATACTTTTCCTTGAATCGAAAGGCTATAAGGTGGTTACCGCCACCAACGGTCAGGATGCCGTAGATATGGTCAGGTCGCAGAGCCCCGACATGGTTTTTCTTGACGAATACATGCCGGGTAAAAGCGGACTTGAAGCTCTTGAGGAGATAAAATCATCCTTCCCTTCACTGCCGGTGGTAATGATTACCAAAAGCGAGGAGGAGAACATCATGGAGGAGGCAATCGGCGCCAAGATATCCGACTATCTGATAAAACCGGTGCATCCCAAGCAGATCCTTCTTGCAGTGAAGAAAAATGTCGATAACAGGAGACTGATTACCAAAAAAATAACCTCATCGTACCAATCAGAGTTCGGCAGGCTTGGCTTATCAATCAACAGCGCTGCAACATTCAATGACTGGGCAGATGTGTACCGCAGGCTGGTCTTCTGGGAGATGGAGCTTGAGAGTTCCGACGATCCCGGCATGAACGAGGTCATTGTGCACCAGAAACAGGAAGCAAACAGCGAATTTGCCAAATTCATCAAGACGGAATATCCCCTCTGGTTTGAAAGTGGCGATAACGGCAGGCCTGTTTTATCACATACCCTTTTCCCGTCAAGGATATACCCGATGTTAAGCCAGTCGCGAAAGGTAGTGATAATACTGATTGACAACCTCAGATTTGACCAGTGGAGGGCCATTCTTCCTGATGTAAGTGAATACTTCCAGGTAGAGAAGGAGGAGCTCTATTGCAGCATATTGCCGACGGCCACACAGTTTGCGCGGAATGCCATTTTCGGTGGACTTATGCCGTGGGATATTGAAAAATTATACCCCAGGCTGTGGATAAATGAGGATGATGAAGGAAGCAAGAACCCCCACGAAGAGGAATTGCTCAGCAACATGCTCAGGAGGCTTGGAGGGGAGCCCCGGTTCTACTATGAAAAGGTGCTGAATAAATCAAACGGAAAGAAGCTGTCGGAAGATATCGCTTCGGTTATAACCAACCCCCTGACGGTACTTGTGTATAACTTTGTCGATATGCTTTCTCATGCACGCACCGAGATGGATGTTATCAAGGAGCTTGCCGATGATGATGCCGCCTACAGGTCGCTTACAAGGTCCTGGTTCCGACATTCATACCTGCTGGACCTGTTAAGGGAGCTTTCCGGCGAGAATGCAAGGGTGATAATCACCTCAGATCACGGATCGGTTAAGGTGGACAACCCCATAAAAGTGATAGGCGACCGTTCCACCACGACTAACCTGCGTTATAAACAGGGCAAAAACCTCAACTACAATCCACGTCAGGTTTTCGAGGTCAGGTCTCCTTCGAAAGTTCACCTGCCCCGCACAAATGTGAGTTCAGCCTATATCTTTGCAACCGGCAGGGATTTCTTTGCATATCCCAATAACTATAATTATTATGTTAATTATTACAAGAACACTTTTCAGCATGGGGGGGTTTCGCTTGAAGAGATGCTTGTACCGTTTATAACCCTTGAACCGAGAAAATAATGACCGGGTTGCATTGCCCGGCATGCCGGAGGTTGAGTTGTCAGGCAATGCTGCGGTTGCAGACGAGTTAAATGTTGATCATACCGAAATGGAGAAATTTTTTTCTACCGAGTTTGAATTAGAGGGTATCGACAGTGCAGCCGGCAAGCTGCTGAGCTCATTTGCCGGCCATCGCATTTTTGCTTTTTACGGAGACCTGGGGTCAGGCAAAACCACCTTTATCAAGGCATTGTGCAGGAGGCTCGGCATAGCGCAGACCATTACAAGTCCTACCTTCGCACTTATAAATGAGTATAGTGACAATAGCAGCGGAAACAGTTATTTCCATTTTGATTTTTACAGGGTTGAGAATATTGAGGAGGCACTGGACCTTGGATACGAAGATTATTTTTATGGCGACAACTCCTGCTTTATTGAATGGCCTGAAAAGGTGGAAGATTTACTGCCGCCTGAAACGGTAAGGCTCAGGCTTGATGTTCTTGAAGACGGCAGAAGGCGGCTGAGTGAAATGCCACAGGTGTAAAAAAGATTTGAAACTGTTTGCCTTTTTCCTTAACTTGCTTTGCTTGTAATATTCATTCAGATATATCAAAACACAACGGATGCAGCATCATAAGTTCTCTCATTCCTGGGCCCTTGGAAAGGGAAGCCTTATGCCACAGGAGGAGGTCCTTGAAACAGGCCGGAAACGAAAACAACTTATTCTGGGTATTCCAAAGGAGACCGGAAATGATGAATGCCGCACGGCCCTTACCCCGGAGGCCGTCGAGCTGCTGGTGGGTAACGGCCACCAGGTGCTCATTGAGAAAAAGGCAGCAGCAGGCGCCAACTACACTGACAGGGACTACAGTGAATGTGGAGGGTTCATTTTAGAGGAACACCAGGAGATCTTTGCACGGAGCGATATAATTCTTAAGGTAGCCCCGCCTGCGGCAGGCGAAGTTGATCATATGAAGGCGAACCAGGTGCTGATATCATCACTCAGGCATACCATTCAGGAGAAGAGCTACTTTTACCGCCTTATGAAAAAGAAGGTGACTGCCATATCATTTGAGCATCTTCGCAACAATGACGACTCCTATCCGGTAGTCAGGTCGATGAGCGAAATTGCCGGGGGCGCTGCCATCCTGATAGCTGCCGAATATCTTTCAAACCGGAATAAGGGCAAAGGGGTTATGCTGGGCGGAATTTCGGGCATAACCCCGACAGAGGTTGTTATCCTGGGTGCCGGCACGGCTGCCGAAACAGCTGCACGGGCAGCTATCGGACTGGGTGCGTTTGTAAAGGTTTTTGACCATTCTGTCGACAGGCTGCGTCGTCTACAGGATATTCTTGGCCAGAGGCTGTATACCTCCATATACCATCCGCGGGTTGTTTCGAGGGCGCTCAGGAGCGCCGATGCAGTGATAGGGGCCATTCACCTGGGGATAGAGGGGCCCAGGTTCCTTATTACCGAGGAGATGGTGAAGGAGATGAAGAAAGGTGCGGTGATAGTTGATTTGAGCATCGACCAGGGCGGGTGCATTGAAACATCGGAATGCCGGACGCATAATTCACCGGCATTCACCAAACACGGAGTAATCCATTATTGTGTTCCCAACATTACCTCTATGGTGGCAAGGACTGCCACTATTGCGCTGAGCAATATTTTTGCACCCCTGCTCCTTTCAATAGGAGAAACAGGCGGGATAAAAGCTGCATTGCTTGAAAATCCCGGACTGAGAAAGGGGGTGTACATGTATAACGGTTTGCTGACAAACCTTTCAATAGGCCGTTTATTCGATATACCAAGCAAGGATATTGACCTGCTGATGGCTGCTTTTTGAGACGGCACACCATTGCCGTTGCGCGTCAGAAGTATGCGCGCACCTGCATGCCTCCTGTATGGATGAAATTTGTGCCGGAGGAGGTCCTGCCGCTGTAGTTCAGGCTGATCTGAAGATTGCCTGCAAAGGTCTGTTCCCACTGGACATTGAGTACGACATTGTTTCCGGGCCTGAGTCCGCCAAGCATTTCCCAGGCAAGCGGAGTGTTCGGTGGGGCATCGTATGTGATATGAAAATAATCTGCCCCTGCCGTGATATTGCCTCTTGATACCAACGTGTATCTCACTTCAGTGCCCAGCTTCTGCTGTACAGCTGTCTCCCCGCCGGGGCTGTTGGTTTGCTGCATGTATTCCATATTCAGCGATGTCTGGAGTGCATGACCAGGTTGCACTGATATTCCCGCTTTTGCCACTATCAGGTCTATACTGAAGTCCCTTCCGGGGAAAAATTCCGAGGCATGCTGTCTCTCTCCTTTCTCAACCCTGCTTATGAAGGTAACACGGGGAGATTGCTCATAACGGCCATGGAGGGCATCTGAGCGGTCTTCACGTGTTTCCAGTCCGTTCACCAGCAGGTTTCGTGACTTGTTGCTGCTGTGCAGGTATTCAAGTGAAAAACTGCGGCCAGGTGAGCGGAAGGAGAGGGTGTTTCTGAATGAAGAGGTCAGGTTCAGGAGGTTGGTGTCGGCAAGGTTTATGTGAAAGGGGGAGAAGTCCCTGGCACTGTTGCCGGCCGTTTTATGGGCTGCCCTGAACGCTGAATTGTTAGAAAAAAGTGATACAAAGCCCCTGATGCCTGCCGAGCCGTGCCAGGCTGACGGCGCACCAAGACGCAGGGTCTGGCTGAACTGTCCGCTCCTGGTACGCACAAATTCATCTGACGGGATCATTACCCTGATGTAGTTGGCCTGATCGGGGAACGCGGCCGGCTCAAACTCGTCCAGTTCCTTTATACCATTATCATTGTAGTCGGTCCACGTATGGGTACCCTGTCCCCTTGCAACCTCGATGAACATAAAATCCCTTATCATTTCTAGTCCCGACCCTGTCTCATAAAAAAGCGTGCCCTGAATGGCGCCTCCAGGTGCCGCCATCACCGCCTCGATCCTTCCGTTAAGCGAATTATCGGGCATGCCGGCAAGGCCTTGCCCCATTCCGGCATGGCCTTGCCCTATACCGGCATGCAGATCATCTAACCTTGCGTCATCCATTTCCAGCATACGGTGGTGGAGGGTAGCGGAGAGCCGGTTACCGTGTGCAAGACGGGATCTGAAGCCCGCTGATATCTCTCTGGCCAGCGAATAATGCTCAAGCCTGTCATTGAAAGGCAGCTTGTCATTCCGTTCACTGAAGGCGGTAAAAAAATGAAATGCCGATGTGTCGGGGTTTCTCAAAAAGACCTCCCACTGGTGGAAGGCAAAGCTTGACGGTGAGAGCGAGCCTGATCCGGCTAACTCTTTCCTGTTATCCTCACCTTCGCTGCGTACACCCAGAATAAGGACCCATAAGGGCCTGCTAACCTCTGCCGTGTGCCTTATGAAGCCGGAGCCCTCCACCGGTGTTTCCGTGCTGAGGTAACTTAAATCCAGGCTCCCTTCAAACCCAGCCACCGGAACCGACGCCTCAAGCGTGTTAAGCAATCCGGAGAAAATACCGGGCAGGGCAAGGTATTCGCCCATGTATCGGGCAAACCGGTTATTTCTTTCGTAGCCTGCATACCACCCCAGCCTGTGTTCGTCGGCAGTACCCGCAAGGTCTGACAGGTTCCAGTCCCTTTCGTACTCTGGAGGCCTGTATCTTTCGGTGGTGGCAAACCGGTTACCCGCAAATTCGTACTCTATTCCCGCGGCAACAGAGTGGCCTTCGCTGTCAAGGGGAAAAAGATTATCAATTCCTGTCCTGAAAGCCATTCCGGTATTATTCTCATTGTCAAGAGCAGAAAAGGTGTTAAGGTCGTTGTTGCTTAATGCCAGCTCAAAGGTTGCTTCAGTGTTGACCGAAATCCTGTGGCTGCCTCCCATGCTTGCAATCTGCAGTTTTTTAGGGGTAACAAGGAGTGTTACAGGCTCATGGGTGCCCGAAGGTACTCCGTTTACCGGGGGTGTCCACTCAAATACCCTGCCGTTTGCCGCGCTTTTAACCTGCCTGTAATTTCCGCTCTGCTCACCAAGATATGAGAATGCCGGCCGGTAGAAGGCTTTTGCAGGATCTGCCGAATGCCTGTATATGCTGTATTGGATGCCATCTACCACGGTGTCGGCTTTTTCATACAGAACCACGTCGTTCCTGAATTCAACACTGTCGACCCGCGGGATCCATGCCTTGTTGATGCTGTCGCCTATTGAGGCAAGCAGTTCAATATCCTCGTCCCTCAGCTCCTGGAGCAGCGGCTGGTTCCTTGCATCATGCTCGGAGTATAGATTGACAAAATAGCTGCCACTTTCGGTTTCAAGGCCGGTAGTGTTTGAGAACATGTACCTTGCGTAGTTTCTGTCGGAATATTCGAATTCTACGAGAATACGCCTGTCCCTTGTTATGGGCATATTTGAGGTAAAGGTAATTTCGGCAAGGTTATAATCGATCACATAGTGTCTGTCAGCTCCCCGGGCAAGAAGACGTCCGTCTACAAATACCCTTTCGCTGCCTGCCAGTACGATGATGAACAGTTCATTGTTAGGGCCTTTCAGCTTATAGGGCCCCTGGTTGCCCTCAGTACCCGTAAAGCTGTTACGGTGGTAACGGCCTTTTGCCATGGCAGCTGAGGAGGTGCTTCTGACCTCTGAAAACGGGCCCGCTGCCGGTTCGACGTTGCCGGTAAACTGCACACCCTGGGCTTTCCTGTCGAGAGGAAGGAATATGCCTTCACCTCCGCCTATCCCGAAATCGCCTGCCGTTATTGCAACGTTATCATTGTAGAGCTGTATGAAAACCTTGTCGAACTCATGTATCTGCATTGAATAGCCTTCGGGCTGCAGCGGTATGTTCTGGTCGGATATGCTGGCCACAATGTTCAGGTTATCATCAAGCTTACCTGAAAGCTGCAGGTTGAGGTTTGAATTCACAATTACGTCCTGGTTGTTGCCAAAGGTGATGCCCCTGGAGATGCTGCCGCTTCGCATCAGGGTCTCTTCTCTCCAGAAGTCATCGCTGACAGGCCGGTATGTGTACCGGAAAGGGTCCTCATCTGAGGCCTCCCTTTGCCAGGGGATTATCATGGCAGTATCCTTTCTGCTGAGTGTCAGATCCGGCCCTGCCGTAAAAACCCGGTAGGATGCGATCAGTTCTTCACCATACCAGGGGAA
This sequence comes from Bacteroidales bacterium, assembly GCA_007133565.1. Lineage (GTDB taxonomy): Bacteria > Bacteroidota > Bacteroidia > Bacteroidales > PUMT01 > PXAP01. The sequence continues at coordinate 36,542 of SLMM01000081.1, read as the reverse complement.
GTCTTTGTCAATGAGAAGCAGCGAGTTGACCGGGTCGGTCCGGTACAGCCCGCTGTCGATGAGAACCCCTGTATTGGTTGTCAGGGTTATGCTGCCGGCGACCACAGGAACAGTATCAAGCCTTATGGTATCGTTGCCTGCTGTTACAACCCTCTCCCTAAGCCCCGAAAGCTCCTGGGAAAACAGGCAGTACGGAAGAGACAGGATGACTATTTTAATTATGAACTTTTTCAAACAGGAGCGGCTTTGGGTTACTAGAGAACGAAAATAATAACAATTAGGTACATGTTTCAAAGTGCTGCTTTGAATTATTGAGATTCAAAAAGTACCTTTACCGCATTATGAATCCGGCATACATGCGATGAAAATTCTTTATAATACGGGAATAAGGCTATACAGCCTGCTGATCCCGGCTGCTGCGCTTTTCAGCAGGAAGGCGGGACTGTGGATCAGGGGCAGGAAGGGGTTCTTCAGTAAATATGAGGGTTTCGATACCCGTGGCCGCAGCGTCATATGGGTTCACTGCGCCTCTCTTGGTGAATTTGAACAGGGGAGGCCTGTTATCGAGGAGATCAGGAAAAGGGACCCCAGTGTTTTTATCCTGCTCACCTTCTTCTCACCTTCCGGCTATGAAGTGAGAAGTGACTATCCCGGTGCCGATCTGGTATGTTACCTGCCGGCCGACACTCCCGGCAATGCCCGAAGGTTTGTCAGAACCTTCAGTCCCTCGATCGCAGTATTTGTAAAGTATGAATTCTGGTACAACTATATCAGCGAACTCAGCAAAAAGGGAATACCTCTTTACCTGATCTCTGCCAACTTCCGTCCCGGGCAGATATTTTTCAGGTGGTACGGCCGCTGGTTTGCCGGGATGCTCAGGATGTTCACTCACATTTTTGTTCAGGGTGAAGAATCTGCCTTGCTTCTAAGTTCAGCAGGGATTGATGAGGTCACGGTAGCGGGCGATACCCGGTTTGATCGTGTTGTTTCAATAGCTCGTTCGGCCTCACGTGCAGATGCGGCAGCTGAATTCTCCGGGGGAGCCTTAACCGTGGTCGCCGGGAGTACCTGGCAGCCCGACCACTCATTGTGGGCGAGGTATATGAACGGGACACCGGACAGCCTTAAACTGATAATTGCCCCTCATGAAATTGACATAGAAGAGATAGATCGCCTGGAGGAGCAGTTCAGGCTGCCTGTTGCCAGGTTCTCCCGGCCGGATGAATCGGACCTTCGATCTGCCAGAATATTGATAATAGATAATATAGGGATGCTCTCTTCACTCTATGCATATGGAAGTCTTGCATATATCGGGGGAGGGTTTGGCAGGAACATCCATAATATTCTGGAAGCCTGCGTTTACAGCATACCTGTTATATTCGGCCCCAGATACCGTAATTTCAGGGAAGCTGTAGACCTGGTAAGGCTTGGGGGGGCCTTCCCTGTCAGTGATTATGATAGTTTTTCCGGCAAGGTTGATGAGCTGACCGGAAACAAGGATATCAGGGAATCGGCAGGAAGCATTGCCGGCGGGTATGTAAGATCGGAAACCGGCGCAACGCGGATTATTGTTGATAAAATATTGATATTTGAATAATTTTTTATCTCAGAGGTAAACCAATTTTTCTTTTCTTTGCTTTGTTTTAGGCAGCTTGGGCACCCTGTTTGCAATTGCCTGATATGCAAAGCATTGCGACTCCTGCCCTGCAATTGATACCAGGGGTTATTTAACAATAATTTAATATTTAGATATCCTGGTTTTTTCTGTCATGATTTAATTTTGTGATCTGTTTTTCAGAATTAATACCAACTACTATAATTTATTGTTAACCCTTAAATTTTAACTATGAAGATTTTGAAGAAACTGGCTGTAATGATTGCCTTTGCGGGTATTTCAACGGCTGCCCTTTCGCAGGGTGTGACCACTGCCGCGATGAACGGCCGTGTGCTGGATAACGAGGGCCAACCTCTTCCTGGTGCCACTGTCATGGCAGTTCACAACCCTACCGGAACAATCTACGGGACCACCACAAGGCTGGATGGAGGTTTCAATCTGCCCAACGTGCAGACCGGAGGCCCCTATACTCTTACTGTGAGCTTTATCGGTTACAGGTCGGAGGAGGTGACAGGTATCCGCCTGAGCCTGGGCGAGGACCGGAACTTTGCCATAACGCTTTATGAAGACCACATAGCCCTGGAGGAGGTTGTGGTAACCGGATTAACCGACAGGGTGTTCAATTCAGGCCGTTCCGGCACTGCCACGAATATAGATGCCGAATCTATAGGGTCGGTGCCGACAATCTCAAGGAGCATAAACGACCTGACACGGCTCACCCCGCAGAGCAGCGGTACAAGCTTTGCAGGCCGCGACAACCGGTTTAACAATTATACCATTGACGGTATAATATATAATAACAATTTCGGACTGGGTACGGCACAGTTTGCCGGCGCAAATCCCCTGAGCCTTGAGGCAATCGAGGAGGTGCAGGTGAACCTTGCCCCATATGACGTGCGTCAGGGCGGATTCTCAGGTGCAAACGTGAATGCCATTACCCGCAGGGGAGGCAACCAGTACAGGGGGGCTGTCTATACCTATTACAATGACGAAGGTTATCTCGGGACAAAGATCGGTGATGTTGAGCTGTCTGCTGCCGAAGCCTTTACCCGCATCCTGGGTACATCGATCAGCGGTCCGATCATAAGGGACAGGCTTTTCTTCTTCGTAAGTGTTGAACAGGAAACTGCTTCAAATCCCGGTTTGCAGAAGGTTGCAGCGCGACCCGGACTGGAGCCCGACGGGATGACCGTATCCAGGGTGCCGGCCAGCGAACTGGATTTTGTGCGCGAGCAGATGAAAAACCTTTATGATTACAACACCGGCCCCTATGAGGGATATGATTTCGGCAACGAGGGCCTCAGGCTGAATGCCCGTATCGATTTCAACATCAACAGGAACAACAACCTGATGGTGCGGTTCAACCGGTATGAATCATTCAGGGATGTTACCGTAAACGGGAACAGCCTCCGCTACAATCCAAGTGCATTGAGGTACCGGAATACCAACCGGTTCAACATTGAGGCGATGAATTTCCGCAACAGCCATTACTCGATCGACAATAATGTAACCTCGGTCGTTGGAGAGCTGAACACCATCATCAGCGCCAACATGGCGAACAACTTCCGTATCGGCTTCAACAATGTCGAGGACCCGATAAGGAGCATACCGGGAGGTCAGGTTTTCCCGTTCATAGAGGTGCTGGAATTTGACGGCGACACCCCGCTATATTACATGACCATGGGTAATGAGCTTTTTTCTGTCGGCAACCAGGTTACCAACAACATATTCAATGTTACCAATAACTTTTCATACTATGCCGGAAGGCACAATTTCACCTTCGGGGTGAACTTCGAGTACATGACTTTTTCTAATGCGTTTAACCCTGTCCTGAACAGCCTGTACAGGTTTAACTCATATGACAGTTTTGTTGCAGCTATAATTGACAGGGACCCGAACGTAAGGCCTGACCTTTTCCTCCAGGGCTATTCATTCGAGGGCCCGGATGATATTCCGCTCGACGAGACCGCATTCGGCCAGTTTGGTATTTACGCCCAGGACAGGTTTGAGGTAAACGACAGGCTTAACCTGACATTCGGCCTCAGGATCGATCTTCCCTATTATCCGATCGACCTGCCAGGCAATCCGAACCTGGATGCGATGAATCTTTCCTTCACAAACCCCCGCACTGGCGACAGGATCACCCCCGATGTAAGCGTGCTTCCACCGGCGCTGCCACTATGGTCGCCCCGTTTCGGTTTCAACTACGACGTGTTTGGCGACAGGAGCCTGCAGGTGCGTGGTGGTTCGGGCATGTTCAGCGGCCGGATCCCGTTCGTGTGGATATCCAACCAGGTAAACAACAATGGTGTGACACGCGGAGGATTCGGACTGACACCAGGCCAGTGGGGAACGGATGGCAATCCGCAGTGGCAGGGGTTCCAGCCCGACGTGACATATTACCGTCCCGATCCGGCCACCCTTGAGGCGCAGGTCTCCCGAAACCTTGCCATTACCGATGAGAACTTCAAGCTTCCCCAGGTATGGCGTTCAAACCTTGCGGCCGACATTGCACTGCCATACGAGATGGTTGCAACAGTTGAGGGTATATATTCGCTCGATATCAACAGCCCCCTTGCGGTTAACATAAACGCCACCCAGCCTACCCGCAGGATGAGCAATCCTCATCCGTACCCCTTCTGGGAAAGTTCATCTGCATATTATGACAACTCAGCGTTTACCGATGTGATATTGCTTACCAATATCAATGAAGGTTACTATGCATCGATAACCGGTGAGCTTTCACGCAGCTTCGGCGAGTACGGCAATGCCCGCGTGGCATACACAAGGAGTGTTTCAAAGGATTACGGACTGATAGGAGGTTCACAGGCAGCTTCGCTATGGCCGGATGTTGTAGTTGATGACAGGAACAACCCCGAGATCGGGTTCTCCAGGTTTGACCAGCCAAACAGGCTTGTCGCCCACTTTACACTCAACACCAGGGCCCTCGGCAACCGTCTTAACACCAATGTGTCTGTCATTTATGACGGAGGCGAAAGAGGCCGTTACAGCTACACCTATTCGGGGAGATTCAACGACGGTGCAGCCCGCCTGATGTACATACCCAACTCGCAGCAGGATTCTTACCTGGTCGACAGGGTTGAGAACGGCACCGTAACGCAGACTGCCGCGCAGCAATGGGCAATACTTGATGCCTTCATCAGCCAGGATCCCTACCTTAGCGCCAACAGGGGCACCGTAGCCGAGAGGAACGGGGCAAAATTCCCCTGGCAGCACCGTTTAGATTTGCGCATAGCCCAGGATTTCATGGTCCGGGCGGGCGCAAACAGTTACAAGATCCAGGCATATCTGGACGTGCTGAACTTTGGGAACCTTATCAACTCCGAGTGGGGTGTGGGACAGACCGACGTGCAGAACAACCTGATGAACTTCCAGGGTATTGATGCTAACGGGAACGGCATGTTTACAATCAACACCATTCCCGGGACAAACGAATTCCCCACAACCACATACAGGCCTATTTACGCATTGAGCCAGACCTGGTCGGCACAGATCGGGCTTAGGCTTTCATTCAATTAATATATAATCCCGGGTTAATTCAGGCCCGTCGCCATTCAGAAGAGCCGGCTGCCATTAAGGGGCCGGCTTTTTCGTGTGCCATGCATGTTCTTCACCTGCAGGGTGCAAGTCCCGAGCGGGCCGGATTGACAGGAACTGCCGGCTGAAGGCAAGGATTGAACCGCGGGATTCGGTCTGAAGAAAACCGGAGGTTTTATTTACTGATTGCATCATGCTGAGAATAGCAGATCATTAATATGTTTTTGTCCCCTGTTCGCACCTGTTTTCCCTTATTTCCCAGGCCGGTGGCAGCTATGGCGCGGAATATTTCCAAAAAATCCGGTCGTTTTGTCCTTATGCCCGGTTGGTTCATCAAATCATAGGCAGGGTTCATAAAAATTTTCTCCGGGCATCGAAAAGTAATGTGAGGTTAAACCGATATGTCTGAATTTCAGCGCCCGCAATACACCGTTAATAAACCGTGCCGGTTTGTTAATAAAATGGGAAGGATATTTGGCAATAAAACAGGCGTCAATATTTAATTTTGATACCCCGTGCCAGTGTTATCTGGTTTTTTTTATCGTTATATTAATAAATCATTAATTTTTCAGCATATGCAGGCCAAGGACATATCAGTTCAGAAGAAAACCGGAGTTGCCCCGGTGCAGGGAAAAGACAGGGAGGTTGTACAACCCGGCGGCTACTCCTATGATGAGGCGTTCAGACACTCGCTTGAGTATTTCAGGGGTGATGAGCTGGCGGCCCGTGTATGGGTCAACAAGTACTCGCTCAAGGATTCTCACGGCAACCTTTATGAACTGACACCTGATGATATGCACCGCCGGCTTGCAAGGGAGATAGCAAGGATTGAGAAAAAATATCCCAACCCGATGACCGAGGAGGATGTTTACCTGCTTATGAGGGATTTCAAATACATTGTGCCACAGGGAGGTCCTATGACCGGCATAGGAAATGATTTCCAGATTGCATCACTCTCAAATTGCTTTGTGATTGGGAGTGATTCAGGGGCTGATTCATACGGCGGCATAATGAAAGTTGACCAGGAGCAGGTTCAGCTGATGAAAAGAAGGGGCGGTGTTGGGCATGACCTTTCGCATGTAAGGCCATCAGGCAGCCCGGTCCTCAATTCGGCGCTCACCTCAACAGGGGTGGTTCCCTTTATGGAAAGATATTCAAACTCTACAAGGGAAGTGGCACAGGATGGCCGCAGGGGCGCCCTGATGCTTACAATATCAATAAAGCATCCTGATGCCGAAAAATTCATCGATGCAAAGCTTCAGGCCGGGAAGGTCACGGGTGCCAATGTGTCGGTGAAGATAGACGATGAGTTCATGAGGGCCGTTATTGAGAAGAAGCCCTATGTCCAGCAGTTTCCTGTTAACTCCGCTGAACCTTCGGTGAGGAGGGAAATAGATGCCGGCAAGCTCTGGAAGAAAATCGTACACAATGCATGGAAATCTGCCGAGCCGGGGATACTTTTCTGGGATACGGTAACACGTGAGTCGGTGCCCGACTCCTATTCCGACCTGGGCTACAGGACGGTCTCTACCAATCCCTGCGGTGAAATTCCCCTTTGTCCGTATGACAGTTGCAGGCTGCTTGCCGTGAATTTATATAGTTATGTAGATGAGCCTTTTAAAAAGAATGCCAAGTTTAACTTTGAGAAGTTCAAAGACCACATAGGGCATGCCCAGCGCATTATGGATGACATTATAGACCTTGAGCTTGAGAAGATCGATAAGATACTCGACAAGATTAACAAAGATCCGGAGGATGACGAAATTAAACGCGTGGAACGCAAGTTGTGGGAAAATATCAGGATAAAGGCCGAAGAGGGAAGGCGCACGGGTGTCGGAATAACGGCTGAGGGGGATATGCTGGCCGCCCTCGGGCTGACATACGGAACTGACAATGCTACAGATTTTTCAACTGAAATACACAAAACGGTCGCTCTTGAGGCATACCGCTCATCAGTCAGCATGGCACGGGAGAGAGGCCCGTTTACAATCTATGATGCCCAGAGGGAAAAGAACAATCCGTTCATTAACCGTTTAAAAGCGGAAGACGAGCAGCTTTACCGCGACATGGTGCGTTATGGAAGGCGAAACATAGCCTTGCTTACAATTGCACCCACCGGCACCACCAGCCTGATGACACAGACCACTTCCGGTATAGAGCCAGTTTTCATGCCGGTATACAAGCGGCGCAGGAAGGTTAACCCCAACGACAAGAATGTCACTGTAAGCTTTGTCGATGAAGTTGGTGATTCATGGGAGGAGTATAATGTATTCCATCACAAGTTCATTACCTGGCTTGAGGTAAACGGCTATGATGCTGAAGAGGTAAAGGAGTATGATGATGAGGATATCAGCAGGATTGTAGAAAAATCGCCTTATTACAAAGCAACTTCCAATGATGTGGACTGGCTCAGCAAGGTCCGTATGCAGGGGGCTATACAGAAATGGGTTGACCATTCAATAAGCGTTACGATCAATCTTCCTGCCAAAGTTAATGAGGACCTGGTTGGCAAGCTTTACATAACAGCCTGGGAAAGCGGCTGCAAGGGTGCAACGGTATACCGCGACGGTTCACGCTCAGGTGTGCTTATAAGTGGAAAAAAGAATAAGGAAGAAGAGCAGGTTCCCAAAAAGCGGCCGGAGGTACTTGAGGCTGATGTAGTCAGGTTTATGAACAGCGACGAAAAATGGATTGCATTCGTCGGTAAGCTGGAAGGCCTCCCCTATGAGATATTCACTGGCAAGGAGGATGGCGATGTGCTGCCTATACCTAAAACAGTTAAAAAAGGCTTTATAATCAAGTGCCGGCAACCCGACGGCACCAAAAGATATGATTTCAGGTATGTCGACAGGTACGGGTACGGTACAACCTTTGAGGGCTTGTCAAGAACGTTCGACACAGAGTTCTGGAACTATGCAAGGCTGATCTCGGGGGTTCTCAGGCATGGCATGCCCATACCCGATGTGGTAAACCTGGTGTCTTCACTCCGCCTTGACAGCGAGAACATAAATACCTGGAAGAATGGTGTAGAACGTACATTGCGCAAGTATATCCCCGATGGTACAAAGCCCAAGAAGGGGACCGCATGTCCCGGCTGCAATTCCAAAAATCTGATGTTCCAGGAAGGCTGCCTTACCTGTAAGGACTGCGGCAATTCAAAATGCGGTTAGAGAGTGCGGGTTACCGCCCCGCAGTTTCATGGTTCAGTTTTACCTTTGTATAAAAAACAGATCCCGGATCATAATGACCCGGGACCTGTTTTTTAATGGTTCCAGTTGCAACACCCCTGTCAATCACGGGTTACCTGATCACCCCGAGTTCACGTCCGATCCTGGTGAATGCATCCACGCATTTGTCAAGGTGTTCTGTATCATGTGCCGCCGATACCTGAACCCTTATCCTGGCTTGCTCTTTGGGTACAACGGGGTAGTAAAAGCCTATTACATATATGCCTTCATCAAGAAGCTTTGCCGCAAAATCCTGCGATAACTTTGCGTCATACAGCATAACAGCGATAATGGCCGACTGTGTAGGCTTGATATCAAAACCTGCAGACTTCATCTTGTCCATGAAGTACCCGGTATTCTTATGCAGCTTATCCTGCAGCTCATGTGTCTCTGCCATCATATCAAACATCTTTATTCCCGCATTCACCACAGACGGAGGCAGCGAGTTTGAGAACAGGTATGGCCTGGATCTTTGACGCAGGAGCTCTATTATCTCTTTCCGGCCGGTTGTAAATCCGCCTATTGCTCCACCGAAAGCCTTGCCTAAAGTACCTGTGATAATGTCGACTTCTCCACGTATGTTGAACAGTTCGGTAACGCCTCTTCCGGTTTCTCCAACTACGCCTGCAGAGTGGCATTCGTCTACCATTACCAGGGCATCGTATTTTTCGGCCAGCTCCACTATCCTGTCCATTGGAGCCACATTCCCGTCCATCGAGAACACCCCGTCGGTAACGATTATGCGAAAGCGCTGGTTTTTTGCCTCTTTGAGCTTTTCCTCCAGGTCGGCCATATCGGCATTGTTGTAGCGGTAGCGCTGTGCCTTGCAGAGCCTTACGCCATCAATGATAGATGCATGGTTTAGCGAATCGGAGATTATTGCATCCTCATGTGTCAGAAGGGGTTCAAAAACACCTCCGTTGGCATCAAAGCAGGCTGCATACAGGATTGTATCTTCAGTCCCGAAAAATTCAGCGATCTTTTTTTCAAGTGTCCTATGGAGGTCCTGGGTGCCGCAGATGAAACGCACCGATGACATGCCGAAGCCTCTTGAATCCATTCCCTCTTTTGCCGCCTCAATAAGCGCCGGATGGTTGGAGAGCCCCAGGTAGTTATTGGCACAGAAATTAAGCACCTTTTTGCCGCCTTCAACCGTAATTTCTGCATCCTGTGCCGAAACTATTATCCTTTCATTTTTGAAAAGGCCTGCAGATTCTATGCTTTCCAGTTCCTTCCGGAGGTGATCCTTTATCTTTCCGTACATATTTTTTTGTTTTATTGGTTAAATTAATGATAACAGGTATTCAGTTTTGTGTCAAACAAAGATAGTTTTTTTAGGCCTCATATCGCACAAGCCGGCTTTATGTTGAAGAACAGATGAAGCGGACAACGAAAATCATCTTCAATAAGGCCGATTTTATGTTCCTTTGTACCGGGACAGCTGCGGATGATCAAAACATGACATTTATTTGTTTTTACTAATCCAAAATTAATTAGTTTTGATTAATTAATAAAATATTTTAATAACATATTGCTTAAAAACCAAATCAGATGAGCAAAATACTTGTAATAGGTTCGGCCGGACAGATAGGTTCGGAGCTGACCCTCCTGCTGAGGGAAATTTATGGCAGCTCAAACGTAATAGCGGGTATACGAAAGACAAAACCTTCTGAAAAACTTACTGAAACGGGGCCATGCGAGGTGGTTGATGCTCTCGATCTCGAGGGGTTCGTTTCGGTGGTAAAAAGGCACAAGATAGATACAATAATAAATATGGCTGCAATCCTTTCGGCTACGGGTGAAAAAAACCCCATGCTGGCCTGGGATGTGAATATGAACGGCCTGATAAACGTCCTTGAAGTAGCAAGGGAGTTTAAAATGAAGCAGGTCCTCGTGCCCAGTTCCATTGCGGTTTTCGGCCCCTCAACTCCGGTCGACAACACGCCCCAGGAGACTATACTCAAACCGACAACCATTTACGGTGTAACCAAGGTTGCAGGGGAACTGCTGGGGGATTATTACGTGAGGCGTTACGGGATGGATGTCAGGGGGTTGAGGTACCCGGGTATAATCAGCCATGAGACACTGCCGGGCGGCGGAACCACCGATTACGCCGTTGCCATCTATTACGAAGCCGTAAAAAATAACAGGTACACCTGTTTTGTCAATGAAGATACCCGGCTGCCGATGATGTACATGCCTGACTGCCTCAAGTCCACTATCGACCTTATGCAGGCCGACTTCAGCAAGCTGAGGCACTTTTGCGACTATAACGTGGGCGCGATGAGTTTCAGCGCCGGAGAGCTTGCTGCCTCGGTTAAAAAGCATATGCCGGGGTTTGAGATAACCTATGAACCTGATAACCGTCAGGAGATCGCAGATTCCTGGCCCAATTCTGTTGACGATTCGGCCGCCCGTGAGGAGTGGGGCTGGCAACCTGAATATGACCTTGATGCAATGACCAGGGATATGCTCAGTGCCATCAGGGAGAAACATGAAAAAGGGCTGATCTGATACCAGCTGCTGACCTCCGGTAATTTTTGTATTTTTACCTTATCAAAAAAACAGGAGGTTCCCATGTCTGAAGCAGATCTGCACAATAGAGACGTAAAAGGCCAGCCGGCTGAAAAAACTTCAATTTCAGGGAAGGTGCGTGTACGATTCGCGCCAAGTCCCACCGGTCCCCTTCACATAGGCGGTGTGCGCACCGCCCTGTTCAACTACCTGTTTGCCCGCCGCCACAACGGTACCTTTATACTGAGGATAGAAGATACCGACCGGCAACGTTATGTGAGTGGGGCAGAGGAGTATATCATAGAATCACTCAGTTGGTGCGGAATTGAGATTGACGAGGGTGTTCCGCCCGGAGGCCCTTATGCCCCTTACCGGCAGAGTGAAAGGAAGGATATTTACAGGGATTATGCAATGAAGCTGATCGACAGCGGGCATGCTTACCTGGCCTTCGACAGCCCTGAGGAACTGGAGGCGCTGAGGCAGGAGAAGGAGAAGTCGGGCGAGGTGTTCCAGTATGACCATACGGTAAGGGGATCGCTCAAAAACTCCCTGGCACTTTCGCGCGAAAGGGTTGAAGAGCTCATTGAAAAAGGCGTGCCTTATGTCGTACGGTTCAGGATACCAGCCGACAGGGAGATTGTCATAAACGATATCATAAGGGGCGAGGTCAGGGTTAATTCAGCAACTCTTGACGACAAGGTGCTTTTCAAGGCAGACGGTATGCCTACTTATCACCTTGCGAACATTGCCGACGACCACCTTATGGAGATAACACACGTGATAAGGGGAGAGGAGTGGCTGCCCTCATTGCCTCTTCACGTGCTTCTTTATGAGGCGTTCGGCTGGAGTGAAACCATGCCCGCATTTGCACATTTGCCGTTGCTTCTCAAGCCCGGGGGGCAGGGCAAGCTGAGCAAGAGGGATGGTGACAGGCTCGGTTTCCCGGTGTTCCCGCTGCGCTGGAAGGATCCCGTTACCGGGGAGGTGTCTGAGGGATACAGGGAGGCGGGTTACTTCCCTGAGGCCTTTGTCAACCTGCTGGCACTTCTCGGATGGAACCCCGGCACTGAGCAGGAGATATTCAGCATGGAGGAGATGATAAGCCATTTCTCACTGGAAAAGGTGCATAAGGCAGGCGCACGTTTTGACCCTGACAAGGCACGCTGGTTCAACCACCAGTACCTGCAGAATGCCGATCCCGGCAGGGTGGCCGGAGAGTTCATGAATATACTTCAGGAAAAGGGCCATTCAGCCGACCCCGGACGCGTGGGGCAGATCTGCAGCCTGGTGCGTGAGAGGGCAGACTTTGCGCATGAGATATGGGAGCAGGCCTCGTTTTTCTTTGAAAGGCCCGAAAGATATGACGAAAAACTGGCAAGGAAAAAATGGAAAGAAGAGACTCCTCTCCTGCTTGAAAAGTTAACAGAATTGTTGAAGGATATTGAACCTTTTCATGCAGGCAATATCTCTGAAACCGTTAAGGGGTACCTTGAGAAGGAAGGGATCGGCCCCGGAAGCATGATGATACCGGCACGGCTTGCCCTTGTAGGAGAGGGTAAGGGCCCCGACCTGTTCGTCATCATGGAGATTCTGGGCCGTGAAGAAACAATTGAGCGGATCAGGCTGGCTGTTGAAAAGCTGTCAGTTTGAGCACCAGGATGCCGGATTACAATTGCAATACCCGGCCATTCAGGCCGGGCCTAACCGGATAATCATGAAGGAGGCGCGCTATTACAAAACCGGTGCCGGCAACAAGTTGACATGCCTGCTCTGCCCGCATTCCTGTACGATTGAAGAGGGCACCGGCGGCAAGTGCAGGGTGCGGATAAACAGGGATGGCCGGCTGTGGGCGGCTGCATATGGTTACCCTGTATCACTCGCCTCCGACCCCATTGAGAAAAAGCCCCTCTACCATTTCTTCCCCGGAAGGGATATCCTCTCAATAGGGACGGCGGGGTGCAATTTCAGTTGCATATTCTGCCAGAATCATACAATTTCCCAGGCTTCTGTTGACGACGTGCCCCGGCAGGAGTATACCGGTCCGTTACAGGTAGCGGAAAAAGCCCGGAAAATACCCGGGAACATCGGAATTGCATATACATACAACGAGCCGGTGGTGTATTACGAGTACATGTATGACATTGCCGTGCATGCAAGGGAACGGGGACTGAAGAATGTTGTGGTAAGCAACGGTTATATCAACAGCCGGCCCCTCGGTGAGCTGCTGGAGGTTGCAGATGCCTTTAACATAGACCTTAAATCGTTCAGCGATAAATTCTACCGCGACGTTGCAGGCGGGATGCTTGCCCCGGTCAAAAAGACTCTGAGGGCGATACGAAGGCGTGGTTTGCACCTTGAGATCACGCACCTTGTGGTTTCGGGGCTGAATGATGATGAAGGGATGTTCAGGGAGATGACAGAGTGGATAGCAGGTGAGCTGGGAGCCGGCACCGTGCTCCATATTTCCAGGTATTTTCCTTCCTGGCGCTTCAATGCCCCTGCAACACCATTGCCCCTGATGGAGAGGTTTTACGGAATTGCCGGCGAAAAGCTGAAATATGTTTACACCGGAAATATGCCTGCCGTGAAAGGCAGTTGCGATACCCGGTGCGCCGGTTGCGGTACAGTTGTTATCAGGCGCAGCGGGTACAGTATCGATGCTTCCGGTACCGGCAAAGATGGTAACTGCCTCAGATGCGGCACCGGGGTTGTAGTTGCAGTGTGAGCCGGGGCCGCTGGCACTGACCCGCTGGTAGTTTGCCGCGAATGCAGCACCCGGGTTGCAGTTGCAGGGAATCCATGCCGAAGGATATTGTTAATAGGCTTTGATTTTATTAACTTGCACGTATGATCCGGCGTTAAGAACAGGATATCAGTACCTGCAATGGCCACAGAAAAAGCAAATACCAGGCCCCCCGGTGTTGCCGGCATGTTCTACCCTTCCGGCAGGGATGAGGTCAACAGCCTGCTTGACCGACTTCTGGGGGAGGAAGAACCGGATATTGACAAAAATCCGGTACCCGGTGCCGTGCTTGGCGGAATTGTTCCACATGCCGGTATTGAGTATTGCGGCAGGCAGGCTGTACATTTCTTTGAAGCGGCACGGAGCAACCTTTTCATAGCCGAAACGGTGGTTATAGTTCACCCTAACCATTACGGGCTCGGGCCTCCCATCTCGGTTGATGATCACCACTCCTGGAAGGTTTCAAACGGGACGGCTGAAACAGATCTTGAACTTGCCGGGGAGATGAAGCTGCCCTTTTCCCAGGCCGCCCAGCGCAGGGAACATTCGGCTGAGGTGATAGTGCCCTACATTAAACATTTCTTTCCTGAGGAAACCAGGATTGTATGCCTGAACATGCTCGATCAGGTACATGATGCTGCAGTTGAGGCAGCAGGAAGAATCCATACCGCCGTAAGAAAGACCGGCAGGAGAATACTGCTGGTTGCCTCTTCCGATTTTTCCCATTTTGTGTCGCGCACCGAGGCAAGGGATAAGGACGACATTTTACTCAAGGCAATTCTTGACAAAGACAGCAGGGGTGTTTATGAGAAAGCTGTCGATCACGACCTTTCCGTTTGCGGGTGCGGGCCAATAATGGCTCTGATGGAATACTCGGAAATTGTTGAACCTGATTACAGGATCAGGGTACTCAGCAGGGGAGATTCAGGTTCGGCCGGGAACTCCACTGATGTAGTAAGTTACGTGTCGGCCCTTTTTTACATCTGATAACGGGAGCAGGCCGACGAAACCCCTGCAGGCCCGGACGATGTACCCTTAAAAGTTGTAATACCTGGATTATTATGAAAATACGTGCATTGATCATAGCGGTTTTTATTGCCGCATTTTCTGCCTGTGAGAGGGAGGAGAGGACAGCCCCTCCAAACCTTGTCACCCTGGAGGTACGGGAAATATCATCGAACTCAGCCAGGAGCGGGGGTCACGTTTACGGTGACGGCAACCGGGAGATAACCCGAGCGGGTATCGTATGGAGCAGTTCGCCGGGTCCGTCCATTGAAAACAATACGGGTATTACCGGGGAGGAGCCCGGATTGGGAACTTTCATGAGTTATATGACAGGGCTGCAGTACAGGGTACAGTATTTTGTGAGAGCATATGCGGTCAACTCCGAAGGTACATCCTACGGTGAGGAGGTTAGCTTCATAACGGCGTGTGAGGATATTACTGTTTCACACTCTGCAGGCGATGTGGCTCCCGAAAGCACCACTGTAACTTACCGCACCATAAAATCCTCCATGAGTGGTGAGCCCAGGTGCTGGATCATACAAAATCTGGGTGCTGAAAGGCCTGCATCATCTCCGGCCGATGATTCACCCGAGGCGGCCGGCTGGTACTGGCAGTTCAACAACAAGCGGGGATACCTGGTAACCGGGGCGCTGCCGGAACCGGGATCGGAATGGATAATCGGGATTGAAGAGGACCGGAACTGGCTGTCGACCGAAGATCCCTGCGCCCTTCTGCTGGGGCACGGATGGCGCCTCCCGACGGGAGAGGAGTGGGAGACGGTGCACCGGGAAGATGGATGGAACAGTTCCGTGCACGCCTTCGAGTCGGAGCTCAGGGTGCATGCTGCGGGACTGCTTGATCCGGATGACGGGACTCTTATCGGGCGGGGGGTTTACGGGGCTTACTGGACCGGGTCACAGTACAGCGACAGTTACGGCAAATACCTTTATTTCTACGGGGGCTCAAGTACGATGTTCCATTACGCCTTCAGCCGGTATACCAAATCGACCGGCATGACACTGCGTTGCGTTTCGGAGAGGCTTTACTGAGGGCCCTGGCGCAGCAGCATATACATTATCGTGCGGCATTCTTTTGTCCTATCCTGGCCCATGCATCCCTGAGGGTGACCGTGCGGTTAAAGACCATCCTGCCGGGAACTGAGTCGGGATCAACACAGAAATATCCCAGCCTCTCGAACTGGAACTTATCAAGGGCTCCGGCACCGTCAATTCCCGATGTGATGTATCCTTTGGTAACCTTAAGTGATTCGGGGTTGAGGTTTGATTTGAAGTCCTGCCCCTCTTCAGCGTCATCCGGGTTCTCTTTCCTGAAAAGCCTGTCGAACAGCCTCACTTCCACCTCCTGTGAATGCGGCTGCGATACCCAGTGAATGGTGCTTTTAACCTTGCGGTTGGCATCAGGCAGGCCGCTTCTGGTCAACGGGTCATAGGTGCAGTGAAGTTCGGTTATCTCACCAAGGTCATTTTTTACGGCCTTCTCACATTTGATGATATAGGCATATTTAAGCCTCACCTCCCTGCCAGGCGCCAGCCGGAAGAATTTTTTGGGCGGATCTTCCATGAAGTCATCCCTTTCTATAAGCAGTTCGCGGGAGAACGGCACACTCCTCTTGCCCAGCTCCGGCATCTCGGGATTTATAACAGCATCAATCTCTTCGGATTGCCCTTCAGGGTAATTGGTGATAACAATTTTCAGGGGGCTGAGCACCGCCATCACACGTGTCGCTTTTTTGTTCAGGTCTTCTCTGACACTGTGCTCCAGCAGCGCCACATCAATAACGTTGTCGCGCTTTGCCACGCCGATACGGTCGGCAAAGTACCTTATCGACCCGGGGGTATAGCCCCTGCGGCGAAGTCCGCAAATCGTCGGCATTCTCGGGTCATCCCAGCCGTTGACATGCCCTTCTTTTACCAGTTGCAGAAGCTTTCGCTTGCTCATGATGGTATAGCTCAGGTTCAGCCTGGCGAATTCAATCTGTCGGCTCGGGAAGATCTCCAGCTCACGTATCAGCCAGTCATACAACGGCCTGTGCACCTCGAACTCAAGTGTGCATATGGAGTGGGTGATGCCTTCGATGGAGTCGCTCTGCCCGTGGGCGTAATCGTAGGTGGGGTAGATGCACCATTTGTCCCCCGTCCTGTGATGTGATGCATGGATGATCCTGTAAAGCACCGGATCGCGCATGTGCATGTTGGGCGACGACATATCGATCTTCGCCCTCAGCACCTTTTCACCGTTTGCGAACTCTCCTGCGCGCATGCGCCTGAAAAGATCAAGGTTCTCTTCAACGCTGCGGTTCCTGTAAGGGCTTTCGGTACCGGGCCGGGTAGGTGTCCCCCGATGCGTACTCATCTCTTCTGCACTGAGGTCACAAACAAATGCCTTACCCTTCATAACAAGCTTCTCTGCCCATTCATAAAGCTGTTCAAAATAGTCGGAGGCGTAGTACAGCCGGTCTTCCCAGTCATATCCCAGCCATCTGACATCCTCCATTATCGAATCTACATATTCGACCTCTTCGGTAAGGGGGTTGGTGTCGTCAAAACGCAGGTTATACAGTCCGTTATATTTGATAGCCAGGCCGTAATTCAGGCATATGGACTTTGCGTGCCCGATATGCAGATAACCGTTAGGCTCGGGAGGAAATCGGGTGTGAATTCTTCCGCCGTTCTTGCCCGTGCGTATATCTTCAATTATAATCTGCTCAATAAAATTGAGGGAGCGTTCTTCCTCTTTATTTCCCTTATCGGGGGAAACGTTCTTTTTCATTGTTTTTAACTTATGTTTACGACCAGGGTTTACAAAAGTAAAAGTAATTAATAAAAACTGCAGCGAGCCGGCCATTTTTTTTATTACCGGCAGGTTTGTAGCAGGAATCATTATTTTTGGGGAAAAAACAGGGATATGGGGATTATCTGTATTGAAAACATGGAATTTCATGCATACCATGGATGCTATAACGAGGAGAGGATCACCGGCAACAGGTTCCTGGTTGACCTGGAGATATCAACCGGCATTGAAGGAGCTGCCGTAACAGATAAACTGGCTGACACTCTTAATTACCAGCTCGCATATGACCTGGTAAAGGAGCAGATGGAGATACAAAGTCATTTACTTGAAAATGTGGCAGGGCGCATCCTCGACAGTTTGTATGAAAGTTTTCCCGCCATTGAGAAAGCAACCGTAAAGGTCTCCAAGATGAATCCCCCGATGGGGGGGCAGATCGGGCGGGTAAGCGTTACATTTACAAGGTGATGACGGCAATTGACTGAGCCGGGTGGCACAGACAGAAACCATGTGTTACGGGATCATTCCTGTTTCAACTTCTCCTTTGCCTGAACAATATCATGTGCCCTGAGCAGTGCGGGGGCTATATCGTCAAATACGTTTTCCCTTCCTACTTTGTCGAGCAACCCTGATTGTTCAAGTGCTTTCAATGCCCCGGGATGTACACCCGAGAAGATGAGCTGGATTTTTTCACCTTTGGATTTCTGGAGTAGGTTCTCCAGGTTATTCAACCCGGTTGAGTCGATAAAGGGTACTTTCCTGAGCCTCAGTATCCTGGCATGTATATCACGGGTGTTTTCCCTTACTATCTCATCAAATTTATTGGCTACCCCGAAGAAAAAAGGCCCGTTTATCTCGTATATCTCTATTCCGTTTGGAATTTCTATGGTTCCCAGGTGTTCGTCAAAAAGCGTCTCGGGCTCCGATTCGTCGTTTACGTCGCGGCGGAACACCTCTATGTTAGATGACTCTGCAAACCTTTTGATAAAGATGACCATGGCCATTAGAATACCCACCTGTATGGCTATTGAAAGGTCGAAGACCAGGGTAAGGAGAAAAGTGGTTATCAAAACCAGTCCGTCACTCCTGGGATACCTCAGGAAGTTGACGAAGGTGTGCCATTCACTCATCTTGTAGGCAACTCCAATAAGCATCCCTGCCATGCACGCAATAGGTATCAGTCCCGCGAACCTCCCCAAAAAGAGCAGTATGACCAGAAGCACCGCCGAGTGTATGATGCCGGCAACAGGTGTCTTTGCGCCTCTGCGAATATTGGTCATTGTCTTGGCTATCTGTCCTGAAGCCGGAATGCCACCGAAAAGAGGTACCACCATGTTGGCTGTACCCTGTGCAATCAGTTCAGTGTTGGGACGGTGCGATCCGCCCGTATATCCGTCAGCCACCATGGCCGAAAGCAGGGATTCGATAGCACAGAGCATGGCTATTGTAAACGCAGGTTGTATCAGTATGCTGACCTTTTCGAAACTAAAGTCCGGGAAAGAAGGCCTGGGCAGTGTTGATGATATCTCTCCGTATTTGCTTCCGAGAGTTTCCACCGGAAGGTCAAAAAGATACACCAGAAGTGTTGTTATAATTATTGCAACAAAAGAGCCGGGTATTTTTAATCCCATCCTGGGCAGGAAGATGATCAGCAGTATGGTGGTCATTCCCAGTGCCACAGCATAGGGATTGGCGGTGTGCAGGTATTGAAAGAAGTTCACCCATTTGCCTGTGAAATTGACAGACATATCCGGTATTTCAAGTCCGAAAAACGGGCTGATTTGCGTGGTGAATATTATGGCGGCTATTGCACTGGTAAACCCAACCACTATGGGGTATGGCATGAACCTTATTATCGTTCCCATACGGAAAAGCCCCATCAGCACCAGCATAACCCCCGCCATGAATGTGGTTATCAGCAATCCCTCCAGTCCGTGCTGCTCAATTATGCTGTAGACGATCACTATGAAAGCCCCCGAGGGGCCACTGATCTGCACCCTGCTGCCTCCAAGAAACGAAACAAGTAATCCAGCAACAATAGCGGTTATCAGCCCCACATCAGGGGTTACACCCGATGCTATTGCATAGGCAAGGGCAATGGGCATGGCCACAATACCCACGATCACCCCTGCGCCCAGGTCAGATACAAACTGCTTCCCGGAATAGGTCCTCAGAAGAAGAAAAAGTTTCGGCTTGAATTTTATCATCCTAACACATACTTGCAATAGTGCCCTTGCATGCCGCACAGGTGAGATGTATTTACATGATCTTGCCTGTCGGACCGGCAGTTTTGATATGTAAATTTATAATAAAATCAAATTACAGGAATTAACTTTGCTATTAAAAAAGGTAACAGATGACAATACCACCAGTCTCCGGCAAGGAAGAAAGCGGCCGGCCTCTTCAGAAAATGTTTGCCTCAGTGCCTCCCTCCTATGATATGCTGAACAGGATACTTACCCTGAGACTTGACCAGGCCTGGCGCAGCAAGGCCGCTTCACTCTGCTTTGAAAACCGTCCATCCAGGGTACTCGATCTTTGCTGCGGAACGGGCGACCTGGCGATTCAATTGAGAAAAAGGGCCGGAACGGCTGCCAAAGTCTATGCACTCGACTTCAGCGAGCCAATGCTTCACCTGGCAACCGGCAAGGCCGCCCGCCGCCGGTATGATGATATTGAGTTTATTCATGGCGATGCAGCAGCAATGCCTTTCAGCGACGGGTTCTTTGATTCGATCGGGATTGCCTTTGCATTCCGCAACCTCACTTTCAATAATCCTGATAGTGGCCGTTTCCTCAGGGAAATACTGCGTGTTCTCAAACCAGGAGGCCTTTTTGTGGCAGTTGAGACCAGTCAGCCGCGGAGCCGGCTGTTGCGCAAGCTTTTCCACCTCTATCTTAGACATGTTACGGCCCCTTTCGGGGGATTCGTTTCGGGCCATCGTGGCGCATACAAATATCTTTCCCATTCGGCAATAAACTATTATACCGCTTCGGAACTTAAAAAGCTTCTTTTAAATGCCGGCTTTAAAAATCTCAGTTTTATTCCCTTGCTTGGTGGGGTTGCAGGTATACTGAAATCAGAAAAATGAATTGGTGAAATACTGTATATTCTGCACCGCGTGGCCTCTAAGGGGAAAATCCAGAAAAAATATTGCCTGATTGAAAAATTAAAATTAACTTGTTTTTTTTTCAGTAAACTGGAGTCCTGAAACCATTGCAACAAAAGGGGCGGCTGCCGAAAAGCCACAAGAGTAGGCATTTTAAAAATATTAATATGGAAGAAAATAAAGTCGACATGTTCATTATGGCAAACGGCAAGAATTTTGAGAGCCATATGGTTCCCCGGATAAGGGAAAGACTACTCAACGCTGATGAGAGTAAATGGTCGTTAATCCAGTCGCTTGATTTTAAAAACCCGACAATGCTGCTGATAATTTCCATTCTGATCGGTTACCTGGGAGTTGACAGGTTCGTGATAGGAGATGTAGGGCTTGGCATCGGCAAGTTGCTTACTTGTGGCGGACTTGGTATCTGGACCATAATAGACTGGTTCCTGATAATGGGAGCGACAAGGGAAAAGAATATTCAGAAACTGCAGCAATACATATAGAGTCAGAGACTTAAGGGTGAGCAGGAAAAAGCTATACACAACAGTTGTTTTGGCCTGCCTGGCCGGTTATATATGGCTCGGTGTGAGTCATTACCTCAATGTAGCCGGCGACGGTCAGTGGGCAGGGACATGTCCGTTCAGGCATGTAACAGGCATGCCATGTCCCTCATGCGGTTCTACCGGGTCGGTGTTATCGCTAATCAGCGGAGATATAGGGGCTGCCTTATACAGCAATCCTGCCGGGTTTCTGATAGCGACAATAATGTTCATTATTCCGTTATGGATTATCGTAGATCTGCTGAGCCGCAAAAGCACATTTCACCGTTTTTATATTAATGCCGAAAAACGGCTGGCCAACAGGCGGCTGGCCATTCCTGCAGTATTGCTTGTAGTTGTGAACTGGATCTGGAATTTTTACAAATATCTATGATCTCAATTAAGCCATTTCCATACACCCCCCTCCCTCGACCACGAAACCGAAAAGGCTTCCAACCAAAGGCACGTTTTTTGCGTCTGTAATACAAAAACCCTTAAAGCCCTGATGGATTTTTAAGGTAAACCCAAATTCATCAACAGTTATGAAGAAAATGCTTGCAATACTCG
Organism: Bacteroidales bacterium; assembly: GCA_007133565.1. Classification (GTDB taxonomy): domain Bacteria; phylum Bacteroidota; class Bacteroidia; order Bacteroidales; family PUMT01; genus PXAP01. Next base: position 14,857 of record SLMM01000081.1, on the reverse strand, counting down.
TATTTTTGGTAATGCCTCTGATCTCATGCAATGAAAAGGATGAGGCGAGGCTTGGCCCGGCTGAGATAAAGCTGACACCTGAACAGGTTGCACTGATCGAAGGAAGCAACCGTTTCGGGCTTAACCTCTTCGGTGAGGTCCTCTCTCAAGAAGGTGAAAATGAAAATGTGTTTATTTCTCCCCTGAGCGTTCATCTTGCCCTTTCCATGGCATGGAACGGTGCAGAAGGTGCAACAAGGGAGGAGATGATGCAGGTACTGGGATATCCTGATTATGATGATGAAACAATCAATGAGGCAATCAGGAAACTGATAGAGGACCTCTTAACAGTCGACACCAGTGTAGAAACCGGCATAGCCAACTCTGTCTGGTACCGTGACACATATCCTGTTGAGCAGGATTTTCTGGACCTTAACAGGAAATACTTCGGCGCTGAGATCAGTCCCCTCAACTTCGACAATCCGGGGGCAAAGGAGATCATCAATGACTGGGTAGCACGGCAGACCAATGACAGGATAAAGGAAATAGTCGACAGGATCGATCCCGACCACATCATGTTCCTGATAAATGCAATATATTTCAAAGGAGTGTGGGCCAGGGAGTTTGTTGCCGAAAACACCAGAAAACGTCCATTCATTCATTACGATGGCAGTTCACAGGATGTGATGACCATGGAAACCGAAGGCGATTTCGGATATGCCGGGATGGACGGTTACAGGGTTGCAGAGTTGCCTTACGGCAGGGGTAACTACAGCATGCTCCTGTTCCTGCCTGACGAAGAGGTCGGGGTAAATGAGATGATCAGCCGGATAGATGAAGATACCTGGAAAGACCTTCCCGGCAGTCTTGCAAACAAGCAGAAGCTGTTACTCAGGTTGCCAAAGTTTACGGTTGAATATGAAAGCAACCTTAATGTGTCCCTGAAGAACCTTGGAATGAAAGATGCATTTGCTCCCGTAATGGCTGATTTTACCCGTATCAACAAGAACCGCGAACTATTCATTTCGAGGGTGCGGCATAAGTCGTTCGTTGAGGTGAATGAAGAGGGCACCGAAGCTGCTGCAGTTACTTCGGTCGATATCAGGCTGGTCAGCTATGATCCTGATGAGCCGCAGGTTATCGTTTTTTATGTAGACCGGCCATTCGTTTTTGCCATAAAAGAAAAGTTCACCAACTCACTGGTCTTTATCGGCAGGATTATGGAACCGTGACCATGATGACATTTCGGGAGGCCGGCCCTGATTCGGGGGACTGATTGCCGGCCCCTTTTATATTGCATCTGATCAGGAAGGGGGTTATTTCACCTGCATCATTCCCTTAAGCAGGCTTTCAGTTTTTATCTTGTCAAGCAGGAGTTTCACGGTTGATACCAGATCGCTTCCCTCTGAATAGTCTGCCGGAACGGCATAATCAACCCGGTTCTGCGATATAAGCTCACGGCAGACATCTTTCTGGCTTCTGCTGCCGTTGACGGCCCCCGTGTCAGGATTGTAAACCGCAATTGTCGCACCCCCCTGGTATTTGAGCATTTTCATCGCCGGCACATCCGTTTCTCCATCGCCTATGTATATCATCCTTGAAAAGGGTACCGGTCTCTGCTCTTCCGGGGTGAACCGGTTGATAGTATCATTGTCCCACGAATTGTCGATCCCCTTGTTTATCCTGAAAAGATACTGCGTCTTGTTTGTATAGTTGATTGCCAGAGCTGCCCATTCTGCTATCCCGTTTTCGTTGTATCTAAACCCGGAGGCAAAAATATTCCTGAAATGCCGGGATATAGGAGTCCCTTCGATGAATTCCCGGAGGCCTGATGATATTATATGATGTTCCAGCAGTATCCCCTGGTCGCCGGCATACTTGTTGATATGGTCAAAGTATTTTTCAACGCCCGGGTAGAAGGTTATATCTCTACCATAACCGATAAAATCGCTGCGCCGCACCGGGATCCCCTTTTCGGCCGATTTCTGCAGCATAAGCTGCATGTAGGCAAGAATGCCATCCATATCGTTCTCCCTGGCAATGCGATTTGATTCGGCCCAGAATTCCTCCTTCGGAATGCCCAGCTTGGGTAAAAATGAGTGCTCCTGCATGTTTCCCGGCGACAATGTCCCGTCAAAATCGTAGGCTATGGCAGCCCTGACCAGGCTTTTGCTCATATAGTATCTTTTTTGAGTTGGTTGGCAATAAGAACTGCTTCTATCAGATCCTCTTCGCTCCTGACCCTGTTTCTTCTTTCCTGAAGTGCCACTCTGAGCTCATTTCCAATTTCGGGCATAAGATTAATGAAATTCTGTCTTCTTATTCTTTGCAATCTGTGGTAAAGGTTGCCGGGGCATCTGATAATGTAGACAGGCCTCGGTTCAAGTACCGGAAGGGTCACTCTCCTCTCGTTCTGAACGATATTGCGTTCACCCGTATTCTCTATTTTTCTCATTGCATAAAGGGAATATTCACCTTCTGCCAGTACCTGGGCAAATATTCCGTCGGGGCCATAATCATTTTTCGTGCCGGGCTCTATCCTTTTGAAAGTCACGGTGTCGTGCGTGAGTGGCATTCTAAGGGTAAATTTACTGACAAGGAGTTTATCAACGATCACTATATCGGCTGTTGAGGGGTTGAGCCAGTAGAGCTGGTCTTTATATCCGTTGTACTGTAACATCTTGTTACGCGAAACGCCCCCATTTTCGTGGTATATATTACCTTCCGACCATCCGTCTATAAAAAACTGTGACCCTGCTGCCTGGAAGTGATGGCTAAGCACCTCCCCGTAAATGACCGGCTCGTTCAGATCGTTGATCACACTGTTTATTCCGGACTGCTGGCCGGAGACAATGCAGGTGGACAGCGCAATTAACAGCGACAATATTGCCTGTGAGTATTTTGTCATGATAATTAGTTGACTGATATTTCAATTCTGTTGGAAAAAGGTGAGCCATCAGCAGTAACTCCCTCAACCATTATTGTATATGAACCCTTCAGGTCGCCGGTGTAAAAGACTATATCTTCAGGGGTGCCGTCGTTAACTACCGCTGCGGGATCCCAGAAAAGGGTTTCTCTCAGGTCGGGCATGCCCGGGTTATCCTGTCGGTTGCCGTTATATTCGATTTTCCTGAATGCAATCCCTTCCTTTTCGGGACTTGTTTCTATTTCGGTCCTCAGCCTGTCAGCAGGGATACCATCCCGGCCTTTGTTGTCGAACAATCCGACAATTCCGTTAAGCCTAAGGCTCCCGAAGGACCAGGGGACGCTAAGTATCTCAACCGAAACAATCTCTTCTGATGACATGTCTGCAATATCGGCAAAACTCCGCACATAAACACCGTTCATGAAAAACAGGGGTGGCCCCGGCATGTACGACCTTGTTCGAGAGCAAATTACTACGGGACTGATATTGTCGCCTCTTCCCCTTATCCTGAGGTCGGGCAATATCTCGTTGGCAATTTCTGCCATATTGTCGAGCGGTACATAGTCGGCTGTATTAATCCTGTGGGTGGGGACCCTGTAGAGGAACGGAACAGAATAGTGTTCATGTTCCGGCCTGGCGGCGGTTTTTATGTAGGGCCGGATATTGTATGCCTGCATGACTCGTCTTACTGTGGAAGCCTCCTCAATATGGTTGCCGATGTTCTTATCCGGCACTAAGCTTTTTGGTGTAAATGGCAATGGCACAAACTTTTCACGCAATGTTATCATGTACCTGCCGGCCTCTTCTTCAGACATGAAAAGGTTGACATAGGAATTTTTATCCCGGTAGTAGTCATTGAGTTGAAAATAAAATGAGCCGTCCTGCCGTGTTTTGCTGTATTGAAGATTAACAATGGTATCTGCCGCTGAAAGGAATACTGTCGCACCGGCCACGGGTTCATTGTCTCCGGTGGTTGTTACCCTGCCGCTTATAACCGGCTCGCGCAGCTCGGGGACTATCATTATTTCCGGCTGCCGTTCAGGAAATATTTCATTTGCGACAGGCATCAGCTCTGCGGCGATAAAACCCGCGGATTGCAGGATGAATTTGTTACATGAGGCATTATCGCAGCATCCGTCAATGATCGGCAGGAGGGATTGAATAATGTCCGGCCGGTTATGAAGCAGGCTTTCCGTTTTTACCACCGAAACGGATGCCGATGCTCCCCGGGCCCTCCCTTCCTGTATCCGAAAAGTCAGTCGGACTCTTTCTCTCTGCCCGTATGTCACTTTATCTGTGAAAATATCAACATACGGGGTTTCAGGTATCAAATTCAACCAGCAGGCTTCAATCGGGCTGTTGCCCCTGTCATCTGTTACTTTGAGGGTTAGCGGCCCGTACCCCAGGTCGGCCGGGTTAATTTTAAATGTTGCGGCTTCATCTTTTTCCGTTATTTTTCCCTTCCATAGGATAGTGCCGCCCCTGGCAATTGTTATCTCCCTTTCTTCGGTATCCTGAACAGCGCGGCCCGTTGTTAAGACAATATTTCCATTTCGTTTTTCCATCTTTATGTATGGCATATCCTCATATGCTGAGTAAAGTGTTACAGCGAAAGTGCCGTTTTCGGCGGGAGTGAACTCAGTTCTCATGCCTTGTGCAGCAGGTGGCGACAGTATCCCGGGGCCGGGCCTGTTTTCACTTATGAATCCGGCTGTGCCGGCATCGAAACGGTTGATGGCAACAATCTGTTTCCTGAATGGAGGGGTGCCGTCTATCAGCATCTTGCTGGTCCATGCCGAAAGGCTGAATATGCCTGTCCTAAGCGTGTCGGCCAGCATTATGCCTCCATATGCCTTGCGGTTATTTATTAAAACTTCATGTTTTGCCAGGGTTTGCCCGTTTCGGCTGTTAACCGACAGGTATGCCACCCTGCTTGAATGAGCCGGCCTTTCCTCTTCACCTGTTTTGAGATACAGCCTGAAAAAAATCATGTCACCTGCAAAGTAGATATCTTTGTCTGTGTGGATATGAATGTTTTCAGCCGGCATATTATCAACCTGCAGGGCCGTGCTGCCGTAGGATATCCGGACCGGGATTATTGCTAAAAGAAGCAGCAGAAATGGTATATATACTTGTTTCATAATAAGTAACCAATCATTTGATCCAAAAAGGCGGCATCTCATCAACATAGCATCCTGCCTGAGGGATCTGGTCATATCCGTCGGCAGGTTCGAAGAATACCCTGCTTTCATGCGGGGGCAATCTTAGTATATAAGAGCCTGTGGTAACCGACGAAGCTTCGAAAAGTCCTGTTACCACTTTATCTTCGTCTGAGACACAAAACATGTTACCGTCAATCTGTGACGGGACGGGTGCAAAGATAGTCTCGTCGGAAGTCAGTTGTTTGTTGATGTTCAGATAGTAATTGTAGATCTCATCATTGATGGTGTACAACGTTACGTTTATCAGCAGGTTACTCAGAACATCGAAAAGTCCCAGTTGGTAACTTCTTTTGTCAAAAGGCATGAAGGCCACCACGTTTTTGTTAACGTCTCCCGGCAGGTTGCCGGCTGCAGGCAGGTTTATGTTGTTCAGCCCTTCAAAGCCCCTGATCTCTTTCCAGCAGTAATACCTTTCGGGGGAAAGAAATGAGCCGCCCTCGTATGTGTAAAGCACCTTTACATCCGATTTGAACCGTATGTTTGCACGGTTTTTCCTGTTTTCTGCCAGTACAAGTGTGGCATCAACGCCTTCGACCTCCTCGATAATGACCCTGCCGGTATTTGATTCCCTGGTAATGGTTTGGTAAGAGCTGTCGGCCAGGAGGCTTTCTATTTCGTATGGAGGTTGTATAGTCTGGGGATAAGATCTGTATTCATTGCCATCAGGGGTTTGAATATGAAGCGTGTAGGTATTGCCAACCTCTCCCCTCAGCCATGAAGGCGACCGGTATATTCCCGGGCGGGCCATGGTGAACATGTAGATGTCATCATTGCTGTCGGTTACATAAACATTGGCATCAATGACGGGCCCGGGCAGGGTATCAGAAAAGAACACCGATGTATTAGACAACCGCACATAATAAGGGCCCGGCTGGTCGGTAATCAGGCCTTCAACTGACAAAGCGCCGGGAGGCGGGTCAATTTGGGGATAGTAAAGCTCCTTGCAGCCGTAAAGTGAGCAAACACCAATTATCAATAGAGTTCTGAAAAATGCCGTGCTCATAATGCGTTGATTAGAAAGTGAAATTATATGTAATGGTCGGCAGCGGCCGGCCTATGATATAAAGGCTGTACAAGCTGTATCTCTGGTAGTTTGTTGCTTCTGAAGGCCGTGTCCTCTCATAGAAGGTTGAGTAAATGTTTTTCCTGCCGTATAGATTTACCACCGAGATGGTCCAGCTGCTTTTCCAGCTTCTTGTTGTACGTAGGGAACCGTCAAAGCTGAGTGACAAATCCAGCCTGTGGTAGTCCGGCAGCCTGTACTTGTTCCTGTCTGAAAAATATGTCAGTAATTTCCCGTCATGAGTAAACGTAAGTTCTGGAAGAGTTTCGGGCCTGCCTGAATTATAGGTGAAGGTGCTGCCCAGTCTCCATCTCCTGCTGAGCTGCAGATTGGCGTTAAGCACCAGGTTATGCGGCCTGTCAAAACCAGCGGGGAAATAGGTGTTATTGTTTATCTGCTCGCTTCTGAAGGGACTGGTTGTTCGCCGGTATGAGCCAGAATATGTATAGCTTACCCATCCGTTAAGCATGCCTGTCTGGCGCCTCAGGTATAATTCTGCCCCATAGCTGTATCCCTTTGCATTGGTAAGCTCTGTTTCAAGCAGGGAGTTCAGTATTATGGAAGCATTATTCCTGGGCTCGATAATATTTTTCATCCTTTTGTAGTAGACTTCAACAGATAACTCGACACTGTTATCGAAAAGGTTCCTGAAATAGCCAGCGGCCACCTGATCGCTTATCATCGGAGGCTGATGCTTATTGCTCAGGTACCAGACATCGGCTGGAGTTGGGAGCGACATATTGGAAACGACGTTGATGTACTGGTTAATCCTGCTCAGGCTCATTTTTACCGATGCTTCGGGGTTGAACTGGTATCTCAGGCTGAAGCGGGGCTCCAGTCCCCCAAACCCTGCCATTACCTCATTTCGTCCGTATTCGGTTGAATCAACTATACTAAGGCCTGACCTTGGCACTCCCTCTTCATAGACATATGAGGCTCCGGGGCCGAGGCGGGCAAACCTGGTGTACCTGATCCCTGCTTCGGCCGATATTCTTGGGGTGATTGTTACATCTCCTGATGCATAACCTGCCATTTCAACTGCCCTGTGAGGCTCAATGCTGAATTCGGTGACTGTTGAGCTGGTTCCGTAAGGTGTCAGGTTGCCGGGTTCCAGGGAATAGTATATGGCGTTTATGCCCGCTTCAAAGCTGTTTTCGGGACTGTGATAAAAGTTGAGGTTCCATTTGAAATTGCTGTAGCTGATATCGGACTCCAGGTTATATGAGTTTCCGGGGTTCAGGGAACTGCTCCCTCTTACATTATAGTTGTACCCACTGTGGCCCATCATCAAAGAGGAGAGAAGCCTGCCGGAGAGGACGCGGTTCCAGCGGATTGATCCGAGCAGGCTTGCATATTCGTAATCGGCATTCTCGCTGAATGCGAAACCGTCATGGCTGTAATAACCAAAAACCCGGAGGTTGTTTTTGCTGTTAACGGGCACGAATGCTATACCGGTCAGGTCATAGAATCTTGCCGAACTGTTCATCAGATCCTCATCAGGCATACGGTTAAGCAGCCAGTTGGAGTAGGAGGATCGTCCGCCTGCAACGATATATCCGTTATCGACAGGAAGAGGGGTTTCTATGCTCAGCCGGCTGTTTAGAAGGCCTATACCACCGTTCAGCCGGAACTCCTCATCATTTCTGCCTCCAACCCGTATATCTGTTACTGATGAGGACCTCTCTCCGTATCTGGCGGGGATACCCCCCTTTATCAGAGTTACATCCGTAACCAGGTCGGGATTGATGACCGAGGTAAGTCCAAAAAGATGTGAAGAGTTGAACAGGGGGACTCCCTCGATAAGGATAAGATTCTGATCGGCGCTCCCGCCCCTTACATGAAAGCCTGTACCGAACTCCCCCACGGTCTGGATACCCGGTAAAAGAGTCAGGTTCCTGATTATATCCCTTTCGCCCATGCTTACCGGCAACCTGTAGAGCGTTTCAGAATCGAGCCTGATCATGCTCATCTGCGTTGATGAGATATTGGTATCATGCCTTCTGGCAAATATTGTTACTTCATCAATAAGCTGGCTCTCTTCGAGAAGCGCAACATCGAGTTCACCCGGAGATACCAGCCGTATGCTTTTTTCGTCAGGTTCATAACCTACATATGATATTGTCAGACGGTGCTCACCTACCGGCAACTCCAGGGAATACTGACCGTGCCTGTCTGTTGTCGTACCAATTCCGAGGTCGGCTGCATGCACAATTACACCTATCAGCTCTTCGCCAGTCAGCCTGTCCGTTACTTTCCCACTGACCGTGGCCCTGGTGTATTTACCGAATTCGTATGGGTTACCGACCACCAGTCTCCGGTCCGGATCCTCCGCAGTGTGGCCTGCCATCCTTTCAACCGGAAGGATGATAAGATTTCCGTGAAGCTTTACCGTTTCCATGCCTCTGCCTGAAATAATGTCTTTCAGGGCAGGTTCAAGCGGTTGATCAAGAATATCAAGGTTGACACTGTCATTGCCAAACCATTCGCTGTTAAAGAATATCTTTACGGAGTGCAGTTCAGCCAGCCTGTCAATTGCTTCTGCTACGGGGATGTCCTGCCCGATGCGGGCCTTGTGCTGCATGGCCCTGATACCTGTGCCACTCAGCACCATTATAATGAATATACAGGTAGTCAGCCTGAAAAATGGTCTTTTCTGTTCCAGGAGAATGCTGCTCATTGCTGAGACAAGAATATATGATTTAGTAAAGGGGCAATTCCGTCCGGCAAAGCCGGCCGGCTAATGGGTTTTTCCTTTAACAAAATTAGAAACGGCCAAAGGTAGTTAAATATTTTGCAAAGCAATAACTAACAACACCGAATTGAATCAGGGCTCCAGGCGGCAGAAAAATATCCCTGATTGCACATCTGAGAGATTCTGCTGTCAATGCATTGATTCGCAAATGAAATCGACTGCAGACCAGGAAAACCACGAGGGTCCCACCGGATCTGCCGGCTGTACTTTTTACGAATACACTATCTTTGTGTCATGGGCCTTTTAAAAAAGACAAAGCTGAACCGGGAGCTTGGGTTGGCAGATATAATAGCTTTAAGTACCGGTGCAATGATAAGCGCCGGGTTCTTTCTGCTGCCCGGGATTGCCGCACAGCAGGCAGGGCCTTCGGTGTTTCTGGCTTATTTCCTTGCGGCCTTCCTGATTCTGCCCGCAATGTTCAGCATGTCTGAACTTGCCACCGCAACACCCAGGGCAGGAGGGGCCTATTTTTTCATTGACAGAAGTCTCGGGCCGTTGTTCGGTACAATTGGCGGGGTTGGAAACTACCTGGCGCTTATAATGAAAACCTCATTTGCGCTTGTGGGGATTGGTGCCTACGCCGCACTGTTTTTTGAAGTTCCCGTGAGACTCACGGCCATTGTATTTCTCATGGTATTTATGTTAATGAACATACTGGGGGTAAGAAAGACCTCCGGGGTACAGAAGGTATTCGTATTGATGCTGGTTGTAATTCTTGCCTTTTTTATGGCCGAAGGGCTGAGGGAGATATTTTTCACTGCCGGAACATCCGGATACTTTGACAATTTCACCCCTTTCCTGCCTCACGGGTTTGAAGGGCTTATGACAACAACAGGACTGGTGTTTGTTTCTTATCTGGGACTTACACAGATTGCCAGTATGTCTGAAGAGATAAAGGATCCCGAGCGCAATATCCCACTTGGGATGATATTGTCGCTGGTCCTTACATCTGTGATATATGTAGTAGGAGTATTTATAATGGTCGGGGTTATACCCCCTGAACAGCTATGGGATGATCTGGCTCCTGCGTCAAGCGCTTCTAAACGTGTTTTTTCAATAGTCTCACCCGGTCTGGGCACTTTGCTCATCGTTTTTGCTGCAGTGAGCGCTTTTGCCTCTACGGGAAATGCAGGACTGATGACAGCATCGCGGTTCCCCCTGGCCATGGCAAGGGACGGTCTCTTTCCGGGCATCTATGCCAGGCTGGGCAGGTTTAACACTCCCTTTGTCGCGGTACTGGTAACCACAGCCATACTCCTTGTGGTTATAATATTTCTTAGTGAAAGCGATATTGCAAAACTGGCCAGCAGTTTCCAGCTTCTTATATTCATGCTGGTAAATGCCTCGGTCATTGTAATGCGCAACAGCAGAATAGAAGCTTATGACCCCGGATATCTTTCACCTCTTTATCCCTGGATGCAGATATTCGGCATAGTCACTTCCTTCTTTCTTATCATTTACCTTGGATGGGGTCCCGGATTGTTTACCATGGGCATTTCGGCAATAGCTGTAGCATGGTACTGGTACTATGCAAGGAAAAGGATAAGGAGGGAGGGTGCTATTTTTCACTGGTTTGCCATACTTGGCAGGAAAGAGCATAAATCGCTCGAGAATGAATTTCTGCATATCCTTAAAGAAAAAGGGTTACGCGATGGCGACCCTTTCAATGAAATGGTAGTGAAGGCAAGGATAACCGACCTGGGAAGAAAGAGGGTAGCTTTCAGGTCGCTTATTACCGATGTTATAAAGAAATTTGCCCAGGATATCAGTGGCATCGACAAGGGAGACCTGAAAAAACAGTTCCTTGCGGTAACGGGTATTGACCCTGCACTCGTCATCCCCAGGGTTTCGATATTGTATGCCGAAGCTGCTAATATTGAGCACCCGGTTCTTCACGTTGTTATTTCTGAGCGGGGAGTGAAAAAGCCGGTAAGAAAAGGAGAGATATCATCAGAAGACAACATCAGGGTCTTTTTCTTCATGCTGAGTAGGAGTGATGAGCCCAAGCAGCGCCTGCGCCTTCTTTCCAGACTGATGGATATTGTTGAACGCGACAGTTTCGTCGGGACCATTATATGCATAAAGAACCAGAGAGAGCTCAAGGAATACCTGCTGCATAACGACCGGTACATAACCCTGCACCTTCAGCGGGGAACCATACAGGAAGACCTGATAGACAGGTCTCTGAGGGAAATATCTTTGCCAACCGATGTTCTTGTAGCCCTGGTGCAAAGGAAAGATCACATCTTTACCCCGAGAGGTGAGACCAGGTTAAAGGAGGGCGATATCATTACAATAATAGGCGAGCCCAGGGGGATAAAATCGCTGTTTGAAAAGTACATACATAAGGAGGACCGGTAGTGAACCCTGACAGGGTGAAATCACATGGATCATGATCCTTAAATATAACTCCTTTGTAATTGCTCCTTTGTAATTGCTCCTTTGCTAACGCAAAAAGGCTGCAACACCTTCTGCTGCAACCTTTTGAATATCTTGTTGTCCTGCCAGGGGTCGAACCTGGACTCTTCTGATCCAGAGTCAGACGTGTTGCCAATTACACCACAGGACAATTCAGGAATGCAAAGTTAATAAATATCTGAAAACAATAAAAGTTGAATATCCGGTTTCCAGCTGCTAACTATAGGTTTTTCGGGGAATCATGGAATTAACAGCATTCTCCCCGTTTTTTGTTCACTTCCGCTTTTCAGCCTGTAAAAGTAAATGCCAACGGCATGAACTGATGCATCCCAGCTTATGTAGTGCTCACCGGCGGGGTAATATTTGTTGTTTGCCAGCTGGGTGACTAACCGGCCATGAACATCGAAGACCTCAAGAGTGATTTGCCGGCCAGCCTGCAAAGAAACCCGGAAGTTGGTCTGCCGCCGGAAAGGGTTCGGATAATTATAAATATCAAAATCATATACCGGTATACCTGCAATACTCACCGGAATTTTTTCCTTTATTACAATACCACCCTCATTATACACCGATAAACCTCCGTTTCTTGTTGCAATCCATTTGTTGCCAAGGGCGTCGATCTTAATATCTGTAATGGAATTGTGAGAAAGCGGTGAATTACCGGTGTGAAAATGAGTCCATTCGTTGCCATCATAGAGGAATAGACCGTTATTCACCCCCCCTGCCCAGATATTTCCGTCCGGATCGATTGCCAGTCCCCTTATCTCGTCATCGCCGATGTTGGAGTTTTCCATATTGTATATTGTCCATTCTGTACCCTTGAAATGGGCAAGTCCCCCGCCCCAGGTAGCAAGCCATAAACTGTTATCGGGTGCAATCCTTATTCGCCGCACATAATTATGTGATAAGCCGGAATTAGTTGTATTCCAGTTATGCCAGTTGAACCCGTCATATTTGACCAGGCCATGGTAGTAAGTCCCTATCCAGATATTTTCATCCCTGTCAATTGAGATATAAGAAACTATATTTTCAGGAATCCCTGAGTTTCCTGTATTATATGTTGTCCAGGATTCTCCGTCGAAGCAGGTCAGTCCGCCCTGCCAGGTGCCTATCCAGAGATTATTTCTCCCGTCAACTACAACATTCCTCACGTCATTGTCAGGAAGTCCCGAGTTTGTACGGTTATATATTACCCAGTTTTCACCATCAAATTTCACCAGCCCTCGAGACAAGGTGCCAAACCATTTGTGGCCGCGCTGATCAAGGCTTACGCTCCATACCTGGTCATCGGGCATTCCTGAATTCTCCTGGTTAAAACTAACAAAAACCGGGTCAGGGAACTCACTGATATGGAAAACACCACCGCCATAGGTGGCGACCCAGGTATCACCCTGCCTGTCATGGGCAATCATCCTTGCATAGTTTTCTGACATACCGGTGTTATTGCGATTGTATACACTCCATTGCTCACCGTCAAAACTGATAATTCCACCTGCTCTGCTGCCCATCCAGATAGAACTATCGGCATCATGTGTTATAGAGGTTATGCGATTTGAGGAAATGTTAGAATTGCTTATTAAATAGCTTGTCCAGGTCTCACCATCAAATCGGGTAAGGCCGCCTCCATCTGTCCCTACCCACATGTTTCCCTGTGGATCATGGTGTATGGCCCAGATACGGTTACTTTCCAGTCCCGAATTTTCTGTGGTATACATTGTCCAGTCATCCTCTTCATCGATACGGATCAGTTGCTCCTGTGTACCCACCCACATCTGACCATCCCGGTCAGATTTTAAAGCATTTACGGCATTGCTTGTCATAATGGAATTATCCCTGTTATAAACCATCCATTCCTCACCGTTATAAACAGCCAGTCCGCCGCTGGTACCAAACCAGACTTTACCATCCTTACTGATATGGTTGCAATAAACAGTTGCAGTACCCAATCCGATATCACCGGGTCTGACTTCTATCCATTCATCTCCATCATAAAAAGCAATTCTTGTCTGGGTTCCGATCCACACAGAACCAACGCTGTCAATGGCAATTGCGGAAACTCTGTTGCCAGGTATATCTGAATTTGAGGTGTTGAACACCGTCCATTCCTCACCGTCAAACAGTGCAAGTCCCCCTCCCCATGTACCTACCCATACTGATTGATCAGGACCGATAAGCAGGGAACGAACCCAGTCCTCCGGCAACCCTGAATTGTCTTCATTGTGAACAGTCCAGCGGATCCCGTCAAAAACGGCCAGTCCTGAGGATCTGGTTGCAGCCCACAATTTCCCATCCTGATCAAAGCTGATGGCATCAATGTTATTTTCGGGAACCCCGGTAGTAATTCTGTTAAAAACAAGCCATTCCGGCTGCATTAACGATTGCCCTGTAAGGGATAATCCCGAAAACAGGAAAAGGATGAAAAACATAAATCCCGATACCAGCAGCCATGAAATGTATTTATCATTTTTCATTTGTCAGTATTTTGATTTGTACTCCAGGGCCTTCTGGATATTCAAAACATCGGGTTTACATATATCTACGAAACAGTCCATATAAGCAACGCATCTGGCAAGGCAGGGGGATACTGCCGGGCCAAGATGATAGGTCTCCTGGCAAAACCCATACCATTTAGTGCTGCCCCGGCAAACAAATATGGGTATGGTAATGCCCGAGCGATCCGTGAGAAGATCCGACACTATTGAATTCAGGAGGTTTCGCCACAAATCGCCGATAATAGGTACCGGTGGAGGTACTGGAATGGTGGCTTTGGGGACCACCTGGCCGGCAACCACGCTTTTTTTGGTTCCCCCGGCAAATTCTGAAAAAGCCTTTGCTGAAGCAGCAGCGCTGAAAGCCACGGCCGCCCGGTTGTACAGGCCCTCAGCGCATTCTTCTGTCAATGCAATCTGCCTGATTTCCTCAAAATTATCAGAGTATTCTGCCAGAAATTCATGGATGCCGTGAAAATCATCACCTGTCTCTTTTTCCATCCAGTTTACCAGTTCCTTCAGGTCACCTGTTTTTATGTTAAGGGTAAGGGTATCTTCGGTATTGGTAAAAAAAGAAATCCGCGCCTTTTCAGGGTCAAACTCCTCACCGCTGGTTCGTCTGACTGAAATAATATAATCATCTGTTATCCACTTTATGGGGTAATATTCGTCATTGAAGATCACTACCGAATAGCTGCCGTCCTCATGCGTGATTGTAACATAGACAATGGATGCTCCGGTGGAGTTCTTGAAGGATTTGCCTTCTCCAGCATCATTTCCGGGATCCCTCAGGCCGTGATAGTAAACCGAAGATCCGTCTTTATGGTCTGCCACGAACAGAAGGTCATTTGAAGGGTCTTCCTGGACATAAAGCATTGCCCCAACTTCCTCCAGGTGAAAAACGAAAGACGTGTCGCTTGCCTTAATTTCTATTTCTTCATCTAAAGGGATAAAAAAATCCATCTCGCAACTGACAGCATATGTGCCGGCATGCATAAACAGGGTGTC
>SLMM01000201.1 GCA_007133565.1 Bacteroidales bacterium | reverse complement strand
CCGACAACGAGCATTACGACGGATATATAAGAGACAACTGCGTGTTCAGGCACCAGATTGACATACATGAGAAGCATTCTGCAATCGTAAAATATGCCAACGGTGCATACCTTAACTATTCACTTACAGCCGACACCGATTTTTCCGGGTACTGGATTGCATTCAACGGCACAAAAGGAAGGCTCGAAGCCAGGGTTCTGGGTTATCCCCGAAAGGATCATACCGACCTGGTCTTCACCCCGGTAGGCATCTACAATAACCGGTCACCGGAAGTGATAAAGGTCGAGTTTGCCAGGGGCGGCCACTGGGGCGGCGACCCGATAATGAATGACAAGCTCTTCAAGGATCCCGGTATGCCCGACCCTCTGGGACAGCAGGCAGGGGTAAGAGACGGGGTTATGTCAATCCTTATAGGCGTAGCTGCCAGAAAGAGCATTGCCGAAAGCAGGCCGGTGAATATAGCCGAACTGACCGACCTCAAACCACTGGAAGTAAGGCCGGCGTTCACCTGAAAGGTTTTTCAGCCGGGTTAAGTGGCCGGGACAAAGCCGGGATGTTAATACCATTAACCCAAACCGGCTTCCCCGTCACTTTTTATAAACGGGCACTTAATGCCTCAGGTGAGATCAAAAGGCGCCTTCACCAAAACCAATCCTTTTAATAAAAAGGTCGGTATAACCCAGCTCCCTGAGCCTCCCGGCTTCTGCCTCGGCCCCGGCACGGTCAGAAAAATGCCCGTAGGAATACCTGTATATACCGTCATCACCTCTTACGCACATCACCTCGCCAATATCGCCGAAAAAGCTTCCATCTATGTAATTCTCCATAGCCAGTAGCTGGATTGTATACCTGGGAACATAATTGTTGATCCTAATAAAAGCGTCGGGATATCCCTGATCACGCATCTGCATGAGGACGGGAAGAGCTTCTGTTTCGTTAACGTAATAACCGGTTATCAGCCTGTTAATCCCATCCCTGTCATAATGAATTATAGCCCCCGGATGGGCTCCGGCTATTTCAGAACTTACAGGTTCCTGAAGTGCAAGAAACTGCACACTGTAAGATCTGCCCTCGGGAATATGTGCAGGCAGCACTGAAGGAGGCCTGTAATCGATATCGTCGGGAGCTTCAGAATCAGGATCATAAAGAGGCTCATCAGGTATATCATCAGCTTGTTCATCAAGAAATTCCACCGCAGGTTCATATATTTCAGTATCGCCTCTGCCTTCATCATTAATTACCGGGTCAGGTGCAGGGTCGGCTACTGCAACCGTTTCGGCGGGCAAAACCTGAACGGGCGGTTCTTCTGCGGCAAGATGGGCGAATACTGCACCAGGTTCTTCAATATCCAACCTCATTATATCTCTCCTGCCGATACCGTCAGGGTCATAAAAGGAAGTATATCCTGAACGGCCGTCATCGACCGGGAACCAGAAAAGGTTGTCGCCGGTGTTGTTTATCGGGTAGCCCAGATTGTGAACAACCGTAGGATCCTTAAGGTCAACATAAAACACATCATACCCCCCCATGCTGTTGTGCCCTTCTGAACTGAAAAAAAGAAATCGGCCGTCTGATGTTACAAACGGTGTATCCTCGTTGAAATAGGTATTTATGACCGGGCCCAGGTTCTCAACATCCCTCCACCGGCCTCTGCTGTCGAGCGTTGCAGTGTATATGTCCAGTCCACCATACCCCCCCGGCCTGTCACTTGTAAAATAAAGTGTGCTGCCGTCTGCACTTATCGTGGCATGGGTTTCATTATTCCTGCTGTTGACCGGCCGGCCAATGTTTCTTGCCCTGCTCCACTCTCTGTTCTCAAAAGTACTGGTAAATATATCAGATCCGTCAGGCACATAATATACCAGGTACAGTTCATTGCCGTTATATGATATGCCGGTAGTCATAAGGAAATCCCTTCTTAACTGCCTGCTTATATTGACCGGCCTTCCCCATTCGTCTCCTCTCCTGCGTGCCACGAATACATCAAATCCCCTTTTCGATATCCTGGTAAAAGCCATTGTCTGGCCGTCGCCGGATATAACTGCATTAACATCTGCTTCATTGCTGTTGATGCCCCTACCCAGATTTTCCTTTCTCACGGGATAGGACCGTCCCATAAACTCTCTGGCATTATCAATACTTCGTGTATACTGGTGTGCAAGGTGGTGCCCGTCATCACCCTCAGGAAGGACTGTGCGATACATATAGTATGCTTCTGCCGCCTCATTGAAACGGTGGCTTCTCTGCAGGGCCTTCCCCAGCAGCAGCCAGGCCTCGGCCGGAGCCCTGTCTTCCCTGAAAGAGAGCACGTCGGCATCCGGTGCTGAATTTGCAGCCGCCTTTTCAAGGTAA
The DNA here is from genome assembly GCA_007133565.1 of Bacteroidales bacterium. Lineage (GTDB taxonomy): Bacteria > Bacteroidota > Bacteroidia > Bacteroidales > PUMT01 > PXAP01. The sequence continues at coordinate 3,275 of SLMM01000201.1, read as the reverse complement.
GCTATTGCATCATCAAGGCGGCCCTCTGCATTAAGATAGCAGTAACCGATCCTGAATTTTATGTTGGCATTGCCCGGCAGTTCACGCAATATCCGGATGTAGTTATCCGCCGCATCTGCATACAGCTTATTCATGATCATGATCTCCGCATCCTGATCCAGCATATGGATCCTGTTCCAGTTCTGTGATGCCAGGTAGTGCACCGTACAGGTCAGGAACAACAAAGTCAGCAGCCAGGACTTTCGCATGTGTTAGAATTTCTGGTTATCATTTGATCTGCAAATAATAACAAAAAAAGTTAAAGACCAAAAAATCCGGCATATATCTTGTCCGGGTGCTGCAGGTTAGTAGCTCTTTTCAATGTTCCATACAAAGGCCCTTACTCCCACCTCCTTGTTAATCTCATCCAGTTTCCTGACACAGTCCAGCAGCTCGTCAACCCTGTCATCAGGTATCACCGTCATTGCTGCTGAATTGAGTTCCGGCCAGGTATGGGTTCCCATCCTCGGTTCACCAGTGTCGGACCCCCTCCCCTTAACTTCGCTCCACCATGTAAATCCATTGATTTTCAGCCTGTCAAATATGAATTCTACCCGTTCGCTGCTGGCCTGGTTAAATATTATCATTACAGCCTTCATTTGTATAAAGTATAGTTAGAAAATGTTTAACAATGTGTTACTAATTCATGATCTGAATAATCTGCTTTTCAATCTATGGAACCCCTATGGTTCATTGCCATAGACGGTTCATATGTTTATAATTTGTTTATTGTTGAGTGAGAATCATTTTTCGCGGTTTAAGAAAGTAAATCTGTTCCTTATTTTCTGCAACTTGTCCCTTTCGCCCCTTCGGGAGAATATGCCGTACACAACAGGAACGATTATCAGGGTCACAGCAGTCGAGAAAAACAATCCTCCAATTAGCGTAATTCCCATAGGGCTCCATATCTCCGAGCCTTCACCCCTGCTCAGTGCAAGCGGCAACATGGCCATCATGGTAGTCATTGCTGTCATCAGGACGGGCCTGAGGCGAAGCCTTCCCGAGATGGCAATAGCCTCGTTCAGGGCATGGCCCCTGTCACGCATCAGGTTGATATAATCGATAAGAACGATGCCGTTCTTTACCACAATACCAATAAGCAGCACTGCACCAAGTCCCGCAATCACACTCAGGGTCGTATTGGTTACGAAAAGCGCCAGTATAACACCCGTGAACGAAAACGGTATGGAAAACATTATCACAAATGGCATTACGAAAGATTCGAACTGCGAGGCCATCACGAGAAACACCAGGATCAGACTAATTATTAAAAGAAGTCCCAGATCCATGAACGAGTCCATCATATCCTCGTAGGCACCTCCAACATTTACCAATACACCGGCAGGAATTTCGGTTGAGGCAACGATCGAGTTGATCTGGCCGGCCAGTTCTCCAAGTGCTATCCCTGAAGGAACTGCTGAAACAGTCACGACCCTCTCCCGTCTTTTCCTTTCAATATTGGGTGGGTTCCAGTACTCCTGGACTTCACCAATCTCAGTCAGCTTTATCCTGTTGCCCATAGGATTTGTAATAGTTATAGCCTCGAGGTCGGAGATCGAGCTCCTGAAATCCTCGCCATACCTTACAATAATTTCATATTCCTCACCCTCTTCCCTGAAGAGAGACGCCGTCATACCGGCAACCCTGTTGCGGACTGCAGTTGAAACCATGGCGGTATTAAGGCCGTTTTCAGCAAGTTTCTTCCTGTCCAGCACTATCTGAAGTTCAGGACGTTCATCCTTACGGCTCACCTGAACATCCTCGGCACCCTGGATGGCTTCAATCTTTGAATGAATTTCATCAGCAAGACGGGTGGTGACATCAAAATCGTAACCGAAGATCTCGACGTCGACCGATGTGGTTCCCATGCCCCCTCCTCCTGCAGTTACAGAAAATTCTACAATTTCCGGTATAAGTTCCATCTGCCGGCGCAGGTCATCAGCTATATCCCAAACCGACCTTTCCCTTTTATCTATCGGCGACAATCTCATTACAAGATCGATCATATTCGAGCCTGTTTGTCCGAAAAGCCCTGCCATACCTCCCTCATCTGATGATCCTGCTGATACTGCATACAACTCAACCTCGGGATACCTCTCTTCAATAATTCTCTCAAGCTCCCTGGCTACCTTCATTGTCTCCTCCACCCTCAGCCCGGTAGTAAGCTCCGCTTCAGCATTAATTCTGCTCTCATCCGTCTCCGGCATAAATTCGGTACTTATGAAATTAAGAAGTAACAGTGAGCCGGCAAAAACTGATACAGCAAGTGCAAGAATTTTCCGTTTGTGGCGAAGTGCAACACGCAGGCTCTTCTCATAAAATCCTTCAAACCTCCGAAGGAAAGGATCTACTATACGTATATGACTGAACCTGCGTGGCGAAAGGCTCTTATTGCGGACTTCAAGGAGCAGCGACGACATCATAGGCGTGAGTGAGATTGCGGCAACTGTCGATGTTACGACAGTTATGGTAACAATCCATCCAAGCTGCCTGAAAAGTACGCCCGTCATCCCTCCAACCAGTGTAAGCGGGAAAAAAACCGCCACAATCACAAGTGTGGTTACGATAACCGAGAGCCAGACCTCGTTGGTGGCGTAGATGGCTGCTTCGCGGGGACTTGTTCCGCGTTCTACATGTCGCGAAATATTCTCAAGAACAACGATTGCATCATCTACTACCATACCCAAGGCGATAGAGAGGGAGGCCAGCGATATCACGTTAAGTGATCCGCCGGTAATATATAGATAGATGAACGAAACAATAAGTGAAATCGGGATTGTTAGAACCACAATGAATGTGGCCCTCCATTTTCCCAGAAAGAATAATACCACCAGCACCACAAAAAACAGCGCCCACAGCATTGTTTGCGACAAGTTGCTGATCGAATCACTTATAAATACAGAGGTGTCAATTATCTCCCTGATCTCTATGTCCGGAGGGAGATCTTTCTGCAGCTCTTCAATGGCGTTTTTAACATCACTGGCAACTCTTACGGTGTTGGCACCCGATTGCTTCATGACCATCATGCGCACGCCCTGTTGGCCTGAAATACGGGAATCGAGCGATAAATCCCTCAGGGTGTCACGCACCTGAGCCACATCTCTCATATAAACAGAACTGCCCTGAAAATGACCTACAACAAGATTTTCAAGTTCATAGCTTTCCCTCACCTCTCCCTCAATACGAAGCTGGTAATCCATCATACCCATCCTGATATTGCCGGAGGGCATGTTCAT
>SLMM01000160.1 GCA_007133565.1 Bacteroidales bacterium | reverse complement strand
GTTTGATCACAGAGATGTTAAAAAAAGGTTATTCGCAAGCAGCCGATTGCTGAGCCCTGATGGAATAATTTCCGGTGATGATACTGAAATATTATTATCTTGCCAGTTATGGAAATAGTAAAAGTATTCAAACCAAAAAATAAATCGGGATGGTTCTTCATCCTGTTCGGATCAGCAGTCCTGGTATTTGGTGCTGCAGGGACCGCAATTGCATTTAATGCAGGATTTAAAACTCCCCTTTTCGGCGGCGACTGGATCTATATCATAAATATCCTCCAGGGGATTGTATTCATCAATTTAGGTTATACCACTATTAGAAAAGGAAGATTCTTTGTAGGATGGAGTGACACTGAAATAAGATATCTTCTGCCAGGAGGCAAACAGGTTGAAGTGATAAGTACTGCCGATATAACCGATATTAAGCTGAAACTCTTTGAAGTGAAGTTGTGGGCTAAAGATACTGTCAAAACCCTTGACCTGAAAGACATTGAATACAGACCATTAAGAAGGATAAAGGAATATTTTGAGGAATTGCAATTGTCAATCAGCAGTTAAAACGAAAGGCAGGGGTTCATCCTCCGATTGGCAGTAATGTTTACAAACTCTGCCCAGTGACAGAACAGATTACCCAGGCTGGAATGCAATTTGCAAATAATAGCCCGATCCTATGACAGGCAGATCATCTACTAAAAGAACCGGAAATAACGATATCCTTTCACCTGATGCATGGCTTCCCACCACAAAAAAAGAGGTTGTGGCAAGAGGATGGGACGAACTGGATGTCATCCTGTTCTCGGGCGATGCATATGTTGATCACCCCTCGTTTGGTATTGCAATGCTGTGCAGGGTGCTTGAAGATATGGGGCTCCGCGTGGCGGTTGTGCCTCAGCCAAACTGGAGGGATGATCTGAGGGACTTTAAAAAGCTGGGCAGGCCCCGCCTCTTTTTCGGTGTTTCGGCAGGGGCGATGGATTCAATGGTGAACCACTATACGGCCAACAAGCGGCTCAGGTCGGATGATGCCTACACCCCTGGTGGCAGGTCCGGACAAAGGCCCGATTATCCAACCATTGTTTACACACAAATCCTAAAACAACTTTATCCTGATACCCCGGTCATTATCGGCGGTATTGAGGCCTCGATGCGCCGGTTTACCCATTATGATTACTGGGCAGACAGGCTCAGGCCATCCATCCTGGTTGAAAGCGGTGCCGATATGCTGATCTACGGGATGGGCGAGAAGGCTGTAGCGGAGGTTGCCAGGCTGATGGACAGGGGTGTGCCGGTAACCAACCTGGTGAATATCAGGCAGACTTCATTTCTGGCCGGCAGGAACGGGGGCGCTGCCAATGTAGTTGGAGCTGTAGGTGGTACTGATGGTCCGGCTTTAGTTAAGCTCTGGTCCCATGAGGAGTGCCTGGCTGATAAGAAGAAGTATGCACTGAATTTCAGGATGGTTGAGGAGGAATCCAACAAACTTGAAGCGGATATTATCGTCCAGATGGTCGGTGACCGGACCGTGGTGGTCAATCCCCCGTATCCTCCGCCGGATGAGAAAGATATGGACAGGATATACGATCTTCCTTTTACCCGCTTGCCTCATCCACGGTACAGGAACAAGGGCCCCATCCCTGCGTATGAGATGATAAAGCATTCTATCACCCTGCACAGGGGTTGCTTCGGGGGATGCAGCTTCTGCACCATCTCGACCCACCAGGGCAAGTTCGTCTCCAGCAGGTCGGAAAGATCGGTTCTGAACGAGGCTGAAGCTGTCAGGAGGATGCCCGATTTCAAGGGGTATATCTCTGATCTTGGCGGACCCTCGGCCAACATGTACAAGATGCAGGGTAAGGATATGAAGGTTTGTGCCAGTTGCCGCAAACCCTCCTGCATCTTTCCGGTCGTGTGCCCCAACCTTGAAACCAGTCCGGCTCCCCTGCTCAGCATCTACAGGAAAGTACGAAGCATGCCGGGAATCAAAAAGGCCTTTGTCGGTTCGGGCATCAGGTATGACCTCTTCCTTGGGCGGATCGACCAGCAGAGCTACCGCGATTACGCAAGGGAGCTGATAAAGCACCATGTGTCAGGCAGGTTGAAAGTGGCACCTGAGCATTCTGATGAAAAGGTGCTGAAGCTAATGCGGAAGCCGCCTTTCAGCCTTTACAGGAAGATGCAGAAACTGTTCGACCAAATAAACAGGGAGGAGGGGCTTAAACAGCAGCTTATCCCCTACTTCATCTCTTCTCATCCCGGCTGCGGAAATATTGAGATGGCAGAGCTGGCTCTCCTGGCCAAACAGATGAACATCAGGCCCGAACAGGTACAGGACTTCACCCCCACCCCCATGACCCTGGCTACCGTAATATTCTATACAGGTATCAATCCCTATACCATGGAGAAAGTCAGCGTTGCCAGGTCCAGGCAGGAAAAACAGGCCCAGCAGCAGTTCTTTTTCTGGTATAAAAAGGAGTACCGCAGCCGCATAAGGAAGGAGCTGGTTAAAATGGGAAGAAAGGATCTGGCTGACAAACTTACTCAGCACCCCTGAGATCAGGTGGAAGTGCATCTTTCGCTGGCCAGTATTTCCGGATCATCTGCCAAATAATCAATAACGATAATACAAACACCGGTATGACATACCACAGTTGGCGGATTGCATCACCCGGAGCTTCCATAGCGAACATATCTGGTAGCAGGAACATTGCCAGTACTGCTAAACCATTATTGATCATATGGATAAGTATTACAAGCAACAGTGAGCCGCTATAGAAATAGATAAGGCAAAGTGCCACCCCAGCAATAAATGCCCCGGCCGGGTCAATATGAAAGATGGCAAAAATAAAACTGGATATGATTATAGCCCTTGTGGCGCCCCATTTAACGGTCCAGGAACTGAGAAGGATCCCCCTGAAAATGTATTCTTCAATAACGGGGGCAAGGATAACAGCACTTGTAACCATCATTATATGAACGATAGCCGGAGATTCAGCCGGCCAGCTTAACCGGTCCCCCAACTCAAGATAGCTTTTGTACAGGTTCTCATTGATGGCGGCGAAAATGGCAAGTATTATGAATGCCGTGCAGGTTGAAATAACTATCAGTGGAATAACCCAGCCCGATAACCGTAAATTTTCCTTAAAACATCCTATGCTTCCTGTTATCGACCGGACACTGATTTTGAAATGCTTCATAACGGCAAAAGCTGCCGCTCCAAGAACCAGGTAAAAAATCATCATTCCAGCCGCAAAAGGAAGATGCTCATTATCTATGGCAGATTCAACAAGGATTAATGCAACCCCCATAATTACAACCGACAGGAATATCCCGATCAATAACCCACAACCCACGCCGCTTCGACGTGCAGGTTTAATTTGGCCCTGATGTTCATCCATGTGTATAAAGTAGAGTTATTAGCCTGTTTAACAATATGTTACAAGTCAAGGTTAGCATGTGTGTAAAGATGCCCCGGAAGTTCTATAGTATAAGGTTCCTGCCAACCAGCCTTTACCCTGGCTGCCTCACTGCATTTTTTCCCTCAGCAACTGTACGAACCCCATTATATCCTCTTCAGTGGTGTCCCAGGAGGTCATCCACCGCACCTCAGAGGTCTCCTCATCCCATACGTAAAAAAAGTACTCTTTCTGAAGCTCAGGCACTATGTCGGGTGGAACGATAGCGAAGACCCCGTTTAACTGCACCTTCTGGGTGATCTTAATGCCGGGTATCTTCGCGACCTCATCTGCAAGCAGCCTGGCCATGCTGTTCGAATGGCCTGCGTTTTTGTGCCACAGTCCGTCAGTCAGCATGGCATCAAACTGTGCGGCGATATACCGCATCTTCGAAGCAAGCTGCATCCCCTGCTTGCGAACATACTTGAAGTTCCTCTCCAGCTCACGGTTAAAGAAAACAATGGCCTCGCCGTACATCAACCCGTTCTTGGTGCCACCGAATGAAAGCACATCGATGCCGGCACCGGACGTGATTTCTGCAAGCGATACACCAAGCGAAACTGCAGCATTGCATATCCGCGCCCCGTCCATATGAACAAGCAGTCCGAGTGAATGAGCATAATCGCAAATCTCCCTGAGTTCGTCAACAGTATATACTGTTCCCATCTCTGTTGCCTGGGTAACCGAAATCACCTTTGGCTGAGCATGGTGCTCAAAGTCAAAGCCGTGCATGTGTTTCTTTATCAGATCGACTGTAAGCTTGCCGTCTGGGGGACTAACGGTCAGGAGCTTGCAGCCGGTAAAGAACTCGGGAGCTCCGCATTCGTCACAGTGGATGTGCGCCGTATCGGCACATATGACCGAGTTCCAGTTCTCGGTCGAGGCCTTAAGCCCCAGCACATTGGCGGCAGTCCCCGTAAAAACAAAATATACACCGGCATTTCCGCCGAACTCCCGGGTGATCTTGTTTATTGCAGCCGCTGTATATGGATCGTCGCCATAAGCCACCACATGTCCTTCGTTCACTTTGCGCATTGCCTCCAGCACTGCCGGGTGTACACCCGAATTGTTGTCGCTTGCAAAACCTCTTTTATACATGCTAAGATTATGTTATAAACATTTTTATTATGTCCAAAAATGGCCTTTACATAAAAATAAAACAAGAGTTAAAGTTAATTAATCTTTAATAAGTAGTTTAGCAACCGGGATTAATCCCCAGAGCCATGGCCAGGGGAGGGTAACCAGAGGAGGGAGTGAAACCAGAAAAGGGAGTGAAACCAGAAGGGCTACAACAAGACATATGGGATAACTTATAGGGCAGGGATCTATGAGCGCTATAGTAAACAACAATTTGAACAAAGAGCGGTTTGTCAGGTTTAATCAAATAATCATTACAATTAAATAAGATGTCTCCTGTAGAAAATTTAAAGGCTGTGTTCAGAGCAATGCACCCCTGGTTACTTGCACTGCTCTTCTTTTTATCACCTGTGACAACCCAAAGCTCCGAAGGCAGAGAGCAACACCAGGTGGCAGCCGGTGGGATTTCTGGCTACATCTCATCCGGGTACGGCATCGATCCGTCGGGTCTAAAAATTTCGCTCTATTCAGCACCGGGTAATTTCCCCGGCGTGCCTACCGAAATTGCATTTACCGATTCAGCAGGATATTTTGCGTTCAATGCAGATGCCAAACCTCCCTACCTTCTCAATATAGAGGGTAGCGAAGGTGCCGGGAGAGTATGGTTTGCAGAGGGGACACAAGCTGCCGGAAAGAATATCAATTATCCGGTTACCGAAAAGATCGTAATCCTCCATACAAATGACCAGCATTTTACCCACAACAAACCTGATGAACTGAAGGCCACGATCAGACAGATAAGGGAAAGTTATGACAATGTCTTCCTGTTCAGTGCAGGCGATATTTTTGTAAGGCACCCGCTGAGGTGGATTGTAAATGGCCGCCTCATGACTGATCCGGGATGGTTCGGTGAGAGATCGGCATTTATGATCAATTCAATGAATGAACTGGGCTATGACCTGATGACACCCGGAAACCATGAGTTTGACTACAGGGAGCCTTATACCAGGCAGGCCCTTGATCTTGCTGATTTTCCGCTTATAGGTGCTAATGTTGATGTTTCCACAGAAGCGTTTCCGCCACTGCAAAGGTACGTCAAACTTAAGACTGTGACATGGAGGGATATGGTAGTTCTGGGACTGACAACAGTGAGCGGAAACAAGGAGGGCATTGTTGAAAATGATGTTATTAAAACAGTAAGAAATCACATCTCCCTCAGGGATTCGGCCGATATACTGGTTGCCCTGACCCATATCGGACTGAGAAGGGACCGGCAGGTGGCAGAGGCATTTCCTCAGTTCGATCTTATAGTCGGCGGACATTCGCATGACCTGCTTGAAGAGGGTGAGCTGGTCAACTCCGTGCTGATAGTCCACGCCGGAGGAAACCCGCACCTTGTATCAAGCAGGTACCCGGTTCTCCTTGGAAAAGTTCTGCTGAAAATGGAGAACGGGGTTCTTGTATCAAAGGAGGGTCGCATCATTGAGGTTGCTACAGAAATGTTCGTAACCGGAGAGGAGGAAAAACGTTAGAATTTGCAATTGAGCAGGTCGCATTTGAACTCCGGAGCCGGTATTCAGTAAGCCCCTATGCCCGGTGAATCCGGCAGGGAAGATCATTATTATAGCAGCCATTGAACTCAAAGGGTACGGCAAACCTGAACCGGTTTTGTTGATAATTTTTCACAACAACAAAAGCCGGCTCTCAGAAAAACATGGCTTAATTTTTTATCTTTGTCCGAAACATGCATTTTTAGGAAAATAGATGGAAAATTATATTGTATCAGCGCGTAAGTACCGGCCCGAAACTTTCCAGACAGTAATAGGGCAGCCTTCCATTACAACCACCCTGAAAAATGCAATTAAAAGCAAACAGCTTGCCCACGCTTACCTGTTCTGCGGCCCCCGCGGAATAGGCAAGACAACATGCGCAAGGATATTTGCCAAAACAATCAACTGCTTCGACCTCACTCCCGATACTGAAGCATGCAACAAATGTGAATCCTGCCTGGCATTTAACTCATCCCGCTCCTTCAATATCCATGAGCTTGATGCAGCTTCCAACAACTCGGTGGAGGACATAAGGAGCCTGATAGAACAGGTAAGAATTCCTCCCCAGGTTGGCAGATACAGCATCTATATCATCGACGAGGTGCACATGCTGTCTTCGCAGGCCTTCAATGCATTCCTTAAAACCCTTGAAGAGCCACCAGCACATGCCATCTTCATCCTGGCCACAACTGAAAAACACAAGGTATTGCCTACGATACTCTCAAGGTGCCAGATCTATGATTTCAACAGGATTAAGATAGAGGCCATAGTTGCCCATCTTGAAGCTATTGCAGCTTCAGAGAATATTGAAGCCGAAAGCGGGGGACTCACCATAATTGCTCAGAAAGCGGACGGTGCGATGCGCGATGCGCTTTCAATATTTGACCAGATAGCCAGCTTCTCAGGCGGTAAGATAACCTACAAAAATGTGATCGACAGCCTGAACGTGCTCGATTACGATTACTATTTCAGGCTTACCGATGCCATACTTTCAGGAAACATTCCAGCGGCCCTGATGATTTTTAACGATGTGCTTGAAAGGGGCTTTGACGGGCATAATTTTGTGAACGGGTTAAGCAGGCATTTTCGAGACCTGCTTGTTTGCCGCGACGAAGCTACCCTGCAGCTGCTCGAGGTGGGTGAGGCAATACGCGAAAAATACCGGGAGCAGTCGAAAGCCTGCCCCCCCGAATTCCTTCTCAGGTCACTGGAGATCACGAATCAGTGCGACATATCATTCAGGTCCAGCAAGAGCCAGCGCCTGCATGCTGAGCTCTGCCTTGTCCGGCTTTGCGGTCTGATGACCGGCGAAAAAAAAAAATCTGATGCAAAATCTTCCGGCCTGAAAAAACATCCGGCCGGTACTTTAGAGGCCCGCCACCCGGATATAAAAGAAACCGCTGAAAAACCACCGACCTCGCCCGAAAAAAAAGTGCCAGGCATTGAAAAGAAGCAGCCCCCTGAACCCGGGGGGGTGGAAAGAACAGCTACTTCCCTGCCAAACCGCGAACAGGCGGAGACCGGAGAAACCGTAAATATTGATCCGGGTGTTGCAAAAGGCGGGCAGGAAAACCCAAATGGCACCATCTCAATCAAAGATGTGCTCCGTGGCACAGTGGCTGCTCATTCCGCAGGGCATGAAGAGCCCGGTGACGAGGAAAGACTTCCTGAGGTTGACAGCGAAGATGATGCCCATCTTGTCAATGAAGATGATGACGTTTTTACCGAAAAGGAGTTGGTTGATCAGTGGAAAAAATTTGCCAACCAGATCAGGAACAGGCATCCAAGGCTTTACAATACCCTGCTGGCAAACAAACCCTCAATAACGGGACCTTCAGAAATTGAATTCGAGGTCAGCAACCCTTTGCAGGAAGAGGCTCTCAAAAAGATAAAACCCGAACTTTTGAAGCACCTGAAACGCGAATTGAACAAAAGCATTGATCTGGCGGTTATAATTAATGAAGAAACCGGGGAAAGCCGGTTATACCTGCCGGAGGACAAGTTCGGGCATATGGTCAAAAAGAATCCCGACCTCGCGCTGCTCAGGCAAAAGCTGAACCTGGATTTTGAATAGATTTGACCTGTTGTTCCGCTTAAAAGGATCTTTTTAATAATTTAAAAGCAAAACCATGCAAAGCGAGAAGATAAGAATTGAAAACGGCAGGCTGTCAGTGCCTGACATACCCGTTATCCCTTTCATAGAAGGCGACGGTACAGGGCCCGATATATGGGCTGCATCGGTCCGCGTCTTTGACGCGGCAGTCGAAAAGGCATACAACGGCAAAAGGAAGATTGCCTGGAAAGAGGTCCTCGCCGGCGAAAAGTCTTTCAATGCAAACGGTGAATGGCTTCCGCAGGAAACCCTTGACATCATATCCGAATACCTGGTCGCAATAAAGGGGCCCCTGACCACTCCCGTGGGAGGCGGCATAAGGTCGCTCAACGTGGCTCTCAGGCAGATACTGGACCTCTACACCTGCCTCAGGCCGGTGAAGTATTACGAGGGGGTGCCTTCTCCTGTAAAAGACCCGTCGACAACCGACATGGTCATCTTCCGTGAAAACTCAGAGGATATATATGCCGGGATCGAATGGATGGCAGGCACCGAAGAGAACAGAAAGGTTATAGATTTCCTTACCGGGGAAATGAACGTCCGCAGTATACGGTTCCCCGAAACGGCCTCCATCGGGGTCAAGCCTGTCTCCCGACAGGGTACCGAAAGGCTTGTCCGTGCCGCCATCAACTACGCCATCACGGAAAAGAGGGACTCTGTAACGCTTGTTCACAAGGGCAACATCATGAAGTTCACGGAGGGACAGTTCAAGCAATGGGGATACGAGCTTGCCGAAAAGGAGTTTGCTGACAGGGTGTTCACCTGGAAACAGTATGACGAGATCGCCGCCGGGAGCGGAAAAGAGGCCGCAAACAAGGCCCAGGATGAAGCGGTGAAAGCCGGAAAGATCATCATCAAAGATGTGATAGCCGATGCCTTCCTCCAGCAGATACTCACCCGGCCCGCCGAGTACTCGGTAATCGCCACCATGAACCTGAACGGCGACTACATATCAGATGCGCTGGCTGCAATAGTCGGAGGCATCGGTATAGCCCCCGGGGCCAACATCAATTACGAGACAGGGCACGCCATATTTGAGGCCACCCACGGTACAGCGCCCAAGTACGCGGGAATGGATAAGGTGAATCCCGGCTCGGTAATACTCTCGGGTGTGTTGATGTTCCAGTACATTGGCTGGCACGAAGCTGCTGAAATGGTTGTACGCGGACTCCGGAGGGCCATTCTCAGCAAGACCGTCACCTATGACTTTGCAAGGCTGATGGACGACCCGAAGGAGGTATCATGCTCCGGTTTTGCCTCTGAAATAATAGCCCATATGGAATGACTACAGGCCACAATATTGGCGATTCGCAAGTAATAAATTCCTTAAATCGGGTATAAACCCGTCTCTTCGATGGGTGTACAGACCGGTGAAGGTGATTATTTTTCTGAACATTCACACCCTTTTGTTTGTTTAATCATTAACAATGCAGGTAACGGTTCAGCCGTCCGCAATGGTAATATATTTAATTATTATCAACATTTAAATCAAAAATACAATGCTAAACAAAAAAGTTGAACAGATACTGAATGTCCAGGTTGAGAAAGAGGGTTATTCCTCAAATCTTTACCTGGCAATGGCTTCGTGGGCTGAAACAATGGGCTATGAAGGTATTTCGAACTGGATGCATGCACAGGCAGAAGAGGAGCGGGAGCATATGCTGAAGCTTATAGGCTACATTAACGAACGCGGCGGAAAAGCAGTTATCCCCGCTTTTGATCAACCCCCCGGGGAGTATAAATCGGTAAAGGCAATGTTTGAGCAGGTTCTTGAGCATGAGCAGTATGTATCAAAACTGATCAACGACATTGTAGAGGTGTGCGAACAGGAAAAGGATTACACAACAAATAACTGGATCCAGTGGTTTGTTACTGAACAGATCGAGGAGGAGGCTTCTGCCAATAACATACTGGACAAGCTAAATATGCTAGGTGACGGACCACTCTACATGTTTGACAGGGATATCATGAACATGAGGGGTGAGCACGAGGAATAGTCAAAGCTCCACCATGACATGACCGCTCACGGGGATACGTATTTTTGAACCAAAAACCCCGGCAACCATTAAGATAACGGGTTGTTGAACCAAAAACCCCTGCAAGCCTGAAATGGCGTGTGGAATGGGCTGTGGGTTGTTGACCAGAATCCCACCTCAGGCATAGGATTTTAAATCAATCACAAAAGCTTTCCCGGGATATTTCCACGGAAAGCTTTTTCAGTTTTATCGTTATCTTTACAATTAAAAAGATATGAGGCCGCCTGAACATTATTATAGTTAATGTCCCGGCCCGATACAATCAGTTTATTTAAACTTAAATCATATCCTATGCTTTACAAAAAAATTACCTCATTTCTTGTTTACATGCCGGCATTACTCGTTTTGCTGGCTGTTGCCTGCGAATCTCCCGAAACCGTTATTGAACCTTTCGGTCAGAATATAGAACGTGACATTGAGATATTGTCTTCAGATGAGTTTGAGGGCCGGGCCCCGGCATCACCAGGGGGTATCAAGGCCATGGAATATATTAAATCGAGGTTTACCAGCATTGGGCTGAAGCCTGCCAACGACGATTCATATCTCCAGCCGGTCCCCCTCGTTGAGATCACCGGCTCAGATTTCTCCCCCCTGAGGGTCAGCGGCCGGGGTGAAGAGATAATGCTTGATTATCTTGATGACATGGTTATTGGTACATACAGGCTGCAGGAGTCTGTCTCGCTACAGGACAGCGAGCTGGTATTCGCCGGCTACGGAATAGTGGCTCCTGAATACGATTGGAACGATTACGAGGGACTCGATGTGGAGGGTAAAACTGTCGTGGTGCTGGTCAACGACCCGGGCTTTGCCACCGGCGATGACTCCATGTTTACCGGCAGGGCAATGACCTATTACGGCAGGTGGACTTACAAGTTTGAAGAGGCTGCACGCCAGGGGGCTGCAGCCGCTCTGATTATACACCAGACGGAGCCTGCAAGCTACGGATGGGATGTAGTCAGGAACTCCTGGTCGGGTACCCAGTACGGGGTTGCCTCACAGGGAGAAACTGAACGCCTTCTTGCAGAGGGATGGATTCACCTTGACCCTGCCAGAAAGATATTTGAAATGGCAGGCATGGACCTTGATGAAGCTGTTGAGACCGCTCACCAGAGAGGGTTTCGTGCAAGTCCAATGGGACTGGTGGCATCTGCCACGTTTAACAATGAATTCAGTTTTGCTGATTGCAACAATGTTATCGGTTATATTGAAGGAAGCAGGCACCCTGAAGAGACTATAGTCTATATGGCCCACTGGGATCACCTCGGGAAAGTGGAAATTGATGGTGAGGTCCATATCTACAACGGGGCGGTTGATAATGCCACCGGGGTTGCAGCGCTGCTGGCCATTGCAGAGAAGTTCATGGAAGCCGGCGAAGCTCCTGAGCGCTCTGTAGTGTTCATGGCGGTAACGGCCGAAGAAAGCGGACTCCTGGGTTCGCGTTATTACTCTGAGAACCCCCTCTTCCCAATTGCAACTACAGTTGCCGGTATCAACATGGACGCACTTAACGTTTACGGTCCGACAAGGGATATAGTAGCTGTAGGGTACGGGTTCTCCGAACTCGATGATTATATGAAGAGACATGCTGCCAGACAAAACAGGGTTGTAAAACCAAATCCATACCCGGAAAGGGGCTACTACTACAGGTCCGATCACTTCAATATGGCCAAGCAGGGCGTGCCGATGATTTACGCAAACGGCGGATCTGATTATATCGGAAGGGATGAAGAGTATGCAAAGATTGCAGCCGCCGACTATGCCGCACGTTATCACCAGCCTACCGATGTGGTGCATGATATGTGGGATTATGACGGAATCCACCAGGATCTCTGGTTCTTCTACGGCATAGGCAACGAGCTTGCCAATAATGATGATTTCCCGAACTGGCAGCCCGAAAGTGAGTTCCGTGCCGCACGGGATGCCCTTGAGCACTTGAGAAGAAACTGAAGGGATCCCTTGAAAAGAAACTGAAATATTATTACCGGCAGGGGAAATGCCCTGGATCGTTGTAACGTTATACCAGATATAAATCAGTTAAAAAATTTAACTTTGCAAACATTGCACTTTTGGAACCATAAATAAGATCTTTTCAATGGGTATAGTCAAGTTAATAAGCAGTCTGTTCGGAAACAAGTCCGCCCGTGATATCAAGGAGATCACTCCTCTTCTTAACAAGGTGTTTGAGGCATACGAAAAAGTAGTCCCCCTTTCAAATGACGAACTGAGGGAGATGTCTGCCGGACTTAAGCAGAAGGTCAGAGATGCCATAAAGGATGATGAAGCGGAAGTTGAAAAGCTGAAGCAACAGGCCGAAAGCGATGAGGTAAGCCTGGGAGACAAAGAAGAGTTGTATAACAGGATTGACAGGATCGAAAAGGAAATCAATGTAAAACTCAAAGATGTCCTCCTGGAAATCCTTCCCGATGCTTTTTCCATTATCAAGGATACCGCCCGCCGGTTTAAGGAAAATGAGGAGGTTGAAGTCACGGCAAGCGATTTCGACCGTAATCTGGCGGCTGTAAGGAGCAGCATTGATATAAAGGGTGACAAAGCATTCTGGAAAAACCGCTGGATAGCCGGAGGTAATGAGACAACATGGGATATGGTGCACTACGATGTCCAGCTTATCGGTGGTATAGTGCTGCACTCGGGCAAGATAGCCGAAATGGCAACTGGAGAAGGTAAAACGCTTGTTGCCACTTTGCCTGTGTTCCTTAATGCCCTTTCGGGGAGGGGCGTTCATGTTGTAACTGTAAACGACTACCTTGCCCGGCGTGATGCCGAATGGATGGGGCCCCTTTATGAGTTCCACGGGTTGTCGGTCGACTGTATTGATAAGCACCAGCCCAACTCCGAACCGCGCCGCAAGGCTTACATGGCCGATGTGACATTCGGAACTAATAATGAGTTCGGTTTTGATTACCTGCGCGACAACATGGCCATCAATCCCGACGACCTGGTGCAGAGGCCTCATAACTTTGCTATTGTAGACGAGGTAGACTCAGTGCTCATCGACGATGCACGTACACCGCTTATCATCTCCGGACCTGTCGCCAAAGGTGAAAACCAGCTTTTCGAGGACCTGAAACCGAAGGTCGAAAGCCTTGTAAGCGCCCAGAGAAAGCTTGTCAACGACGTGATAGTGGAGGCAAGGAAAGCCCTGGCAGCAGGCGATACTGAAAAGGGCGGCTTCTTGCTTCTGAGAGCCTATAAAGGTCTGCCGAAAAACAAAACCCTTATTAAGCTGCTGAGCGAAGAGGGTAACAAGGCGCTGATGATCAAGACCGAGAACTTCTACATGCAGGATAAGAGCAAGCATATGTACAAGGTTACCGATGAGCTCTATTTTGTGATAGACGAGAAGATCAACTCTATTGAACTGACCGACAAAGGTATAGATCTGATAACATCGGCTTCTGATGATGAAAAGTTCTTTATCCTTCCTGATATCGGCAGCGAAGTGGCTGAACTGGAGAAATCAAATCTTAAGCCCGACGAAAAATTGCAGAAGAAAGATGAGCTGTTGCGTGATTATGCTGTAAAATCAGAAAGGGTACACACAATCAACCAGCTGCTGAAGGCCTATACACTGTTTGAAAAGGATGTCGAATATGTGGTTATCGACAACAAGGTAAAAATAGTCGATGAGCAGACCGGGCGCATAATGGAGGGAAGAAGATACAGCGACGGACTGCACCAGGCCATAGAAGCAAAGGAGAAAGTAAAGGTAGAGGCGGCTACCCAGACCTTTGCAACCATTACCCTGCAGAACTATTTCAGGATGTATGAAAAGCTTGCGGGTATGACCGGTACGGCAGAGACCGAAGCAGGAGAGTTCTGGAACATCTATAAGCTTGATGTTGTTGTTATCCCCACAAACGAGCCTTGTATCAGAGATGACAGGGAGGATCTGGTCTACAAGACTAAAAGGGAAAAATACAACGCGGTGATTGATGAGATCGTCGATCTGGTAGGCAAAAACAGGCCGGTACTGGTAGGTACAACCTCTGTCGAAATCTCCGAGCTTCTCAGCCGCATGCTCAAGATTAAGGGGATTAAACATAATGTGCTTAATGCCAAGCTTCACCAGAAAGAGGCAGAGATAGTGGCCGAAGCAGGATACCCGAAAACGGTCACAATAGCCACCAATATGGCCGGACGTGGTACCGATATTAAGCTGACTCCCGCTGTCAGGGAAGCCGGGGGACTTGCTATTGTCGGCACTGAGAGGCATGAATCGAGGAGGGTGGACCGGCAGCTGAGGGGACGCGCCGGAAGGCAGGGAGATCCGGGTTCTTCGCAATTCTTCGCGTCGCTCGAAGACGACCTTATGAGACTGTTCGGATCCGACCGTATCGCAAAGCTGATGGATAGGATGGGGCTAAAGGAGGGCGAGGTGATCCAGCACACCATGATCACGAAATCGATCGAAAGAGCCCAGAGAAAGGTCGAAGAAAATAACTTCGGAATCAGGAAACGTCTGCTGGAATACGATGATGTGATGAATGCACAGCGAGAGGTTATCTACTCCAAGAGGAAGAACGGGCTGAAAGGAGAACGGCTGGACGTGGAGATAGCCAATATGATGTACGATGTTTGCGAGAACCTGGTCGAACAGTACCATGAAACAGCCGATTTTGAAGGTTTTTCGATGGAGCTGATACGCCTTTTCTCAATAGACTCGCCTGTCAACGAAGAGGAGTTCAAGCAAATGAGCTCCACAGAGATAATGGACAAAATGCGGGACCTGCTGAATGATACCTTTATACGGAAAGTCAACACAATTGCACAGCAGGCCTACCCGGTAATCAAGGATGTTTACGAGAAGAGCTCCCACCTGTATGAAAATATCGTAGTGCCCATTTCAGACGGAGCCAAGGTGTTCCAGGTGGTGACAAACCTCAAGAAGGCATACGAAACAGAAGGAAGGGATATTGTCAAGTCATACCAGAAGACTGCAATACTTATGGTTATTGACGAGCTCTGGAAAGAACACCTGAGAGAGATGGACGACCTTAAGCAGTCGGTCCAGACAGCAACTTATGAACAGAAAGACCCGCTCCTGATCTACAAGTTTGAGTCATTTGAGCTCTTCAAATCCATGGTGGGCAGAGTTAACAGGGATGTGGTGGCAACACTGATGAAGGGCCATATACCTATCAGGGATGCCAGCCAGGTGAGGGAAGCCGAAAAAAGAAGGCGTCTCGATATGAGCAGGTACGAGACCAGCCGGAGAAACGAAATGATGGCCAACACCAAAGAACCTCAAAAGTCACAACCGGTCAAGGTGGAGAAAAAGGTAGGCCGCAACGAACCATGTCCCTGCGGGAGTGGCAAAAAGTTCAAGCACTGCCATGGCAAGGTGGGAGTGCATGCATGAGAAACAAGGTAAATAATTTAAAAACTACCAATATGCGTATACTATTCTGTTTTTTTCTTGCAGCCTTCCTGTGGGTACTTCCAAAAGATGCACATACGCAGCAGCAGGATATCAAACCACTCGAAATAGGACAGCCCGCTCCCGATTTCGACCTGCCGGGCATTGACGGCAGGAACTACACCCTTGCCGATTTTGACCAGTACGAAGTGCTGTTCATTGTCTTCTGGGCAAACCACTGTCCGACAGCCCAGGCCTACGAAGACAGGCTTATTGAGATGGTAAACACCTATCGCCCCAGGGGTGTAGGATTTGTGGCAATATCACCCAACTCGCCGCAGGCAGTAAGCCTCGCAGAACTCGGTTACACCGATGTGGGCGACGATTTTAATGATATGGTGATAAGGGCGGCAGATAAGGGGTATAACTTCCCGTACCTTTACGACGGCGATGATCACAGAGGATCAATACCTTACGGACCGGTTGCTACGCCGCACGTCTTTATCTTAGACAGTGAAAGGATATTGAGGTACCGGGGGAGGATTGACGATACTGAGAACCCCTACATCGAACCCAATACATCCGATGCCGCTGATGCACTGGAGGCCCTGCTTGCCGGAACAGAAGTTGAGGTAAAGGTTACACCCTCGTTCGGTTGCTCGATCAAATGGAAATGGAATGACCAGTGGAAGAATACACTGGACAGGCAGTGGGCGGAGATGCCCGTGACTGTCGAGATGATCGGTATTGAAGAAATAAAAGAACTGATTGCAAATGACAGTGACAAACTGCGGCTGGTAAATATGTGGGCAACATGGTGCGGGCCATGTATTGTTGAGTTTCCTGACCTTGTGTCCATTTACAGGATGTACCGCGGCAGGAATTTCGAGTTCATATCCATAAGCGCCGATAATCCCCGCAGAGATGACAATGTTCTCAGTTTCCTTCAGAAAAAGCAGGCAGCCAACAGAAACTACCTCTATAATGAAACTGATAAATATGCACTGATAGAGGCGGTCGATACCGAATGGCAGGGTGCTCTTCCCCATACTTTGCTCATTGCTCCCGGAGGAAAGTTAGTTGCAAGGTATGCTGGTATCATTGACCCGCTTACAGTCAAAAGGGATATAGTAGGCTACCTTGGCCGGTACTTTGCTGATGACTGAACAAAAAATATAATTTAAAAAGTCCTGATCTTTATACTTTTGAACGACACTTCATCCCTGTGTTCCTGAAGAAGGATGTGCCCGTCAATTTTCCCATACCCTTCAACATCATGGAACTTGCTTTCTGCAACACGCCTGTCAAAGTCCTCACTCTGCCTGTTGTATTCAACTATCTTAAAACCGTTCAGCCAGTGCTCAACGTGATCTCCACTTACCACGATCCTGATATTGTTCCACTGGCCGACCGGATTAAGCCTCACGTTCTCCGGTGCTTTAAGATCATAAAGTGACCCCATTACCTGGTCTTCGTTCAGCGGGCTCCGGTAATTATTGTCAATTATCTGGAACTCAGGGCCCAGAGGCGCACATCCATTATCCCCCGGATACTCCCTGACAAAGTATTTTATACCGCTGTTTGCCATCGGAGTAATCCTGGCCTGCAGCTTCAGGTCAAAATCAGAAAATATCTCTTCGGTCAGGATATCCCCTCCTCTTATTCCCCCCTCTACCCTGGAAGATAATACTGTCAAAACACCATCTTCAATTTTCCATCCGTGCTCAGGGAAATGATCGCGGCATGCCCCCCTCCAGCCGCTGGCGGTTTCACCGTCAAACAGAAGCCTCCATCCCTCAGCAATCTCATTGTCAGTCAACCTGTTGGTCAGGTATGAAACCTCAGGTGCAGTCGTTTCTGTAAGGAACCTTTCAGGGTTCCTGGTGATGATCCTGATGTTTCTCCACATTACCTGCGTTCCCTCCATGGAGGCATCCCTAATGGAATGCACCTGCAAGGCAATAAACCCGTCTGCGGTCTTATCATCATACATGTTAACGACAGGAACGTCATTCAGCCAGGTTTTAATATGGTCACCAACTGCTTCAACCCTTACCTTGTTCCACCGGTTGCTCCTGAAGGCATTTCTCGCATCCTCATGTTCAGGCCCGGAAAGGGGATAGAGCCATCCTCTCCTCGCTTCATCAAAAATGCCTGCCGTCCACGCCCTTTCTGAAGGGTCTATTTCAACCTGGTAGCCATGAACCCTTCCGTTCATGTAATCCGGATCACTGTGGCTCCTGATCTGAACGCCGCTGTTAAGCAAAGGATCAACCCTGAACTCATATTCAAGGATAAAGTCAGAGAACGTCTCCATGGTACACAGAAAACTATTGGGGGTATTCATGACTGAGGTTCCGACAATCGTATTGTCAACCACTTCAAAGGTTGCATCACCGCCCTGCTGTACCCATCCTGACAGATCTTCACCGTTAAACAGATCCTGCCAGCGTGGACCGGTATTGCAGGAAAAAACAGAAAAAATAATTACAACACAAACAGAAGCTACAAAATTTTTCATTTAAAGTAATTTTTTACAGTTCCAGCCTTATTGCGCCCTTTTCCCTTATGGTCAGATTGCTGCATGCACCGCGTCCGAATATATGCTCCATGGTACCTATATAGGTATCAAGCAGTTCTCCAGGCACAAATGCCTGTATTGTACCGGCAAAACCTCCGCCGTGCA
This sequence comes from Bacteroidales bacterium, assembly GCA_007133565.1. GTDB lineage: Bacteria > Bacteroidota > Bacteroidia > Bacteroidales > PUMT01 > PXAP01. The sequence continues at coordinate 29,489 of SLMM01000160.1, read as the reverse complement.
CTCGCCAGGCTCCTTTGTCACTTAGGAGCATTTCACTCATTGCCAGTCCCAGAGCAACTCCCTGCTCCCTGATGCTGTGCGGAGAATGACTGTTCTGGTTATACATGAAAGAGCTGTATCCAGACTCTACAACCATATTGAGAAAAGATTCAAAATCTCCTTTCTCCAGTGCTTCAACCTGCCTTACAACTCTCTCATTATCCTGATGGTAATGATATGCTCTCAGTATTGCCCTGTCGCCGGTCTTTTTCCTGAGATCAGGAACCGCCTTCAAAATGTCATCAAATTTAACCTGCCGCAGTGCTGACGATCCAAGAGCTGCTGCAACCGAGGTCATATCAGCGGGTACCGATGCGTAATCCTCGTTAAGGTCGGCATGATCTCCTCCCGTATCAGTAATAACAAGTGAGTAACCGGTCGTTCTGAAATCAAAGTCCACCTTCTTTACCAGCGGATCGGAGGGATCTTTGAAATCTATCGTTATAAGTCCCCCGGTTGCACATGCTGTCTGGTCCATGAGCCCGCAGGGCTTGCCAAAATAGTTGTTTTCGGCAAACTGACCGGTTTTAGCAATATGCAGGGGGTCAATTTCTCCTTCGTTAAAAAGGTGGCTTATTATTACCCCTATAAGCACCTCGAAAGATGCCGACGAACTCAATCCCGAGCCTTTGGGCACCCTTCCTTCAATGCAGGCATTGAACCCGCCGCACCTGTGCCCGGCATTTTTGAGCCCTGCAACCATTCCCCTTGCAAGTGAAGCTGATGTGAACTTCTCATTTTCGTGAACCGTAGTATCATTAATATCAACCTCAAATGAAGGGTATCCGGCCGAATCGACCCTTATGATGTCAGAACCGTTGGGTGAAGCGACTGCAATGTTGTCGAGGCTGACCGACCCTGCAAGCACCCTCCCCAGGTTATGGTCGGTATGGTTGCCTCCGATCTCTGTCCTGCCCGGTGAGCTGAACAGGTACAAGTCGTCATCGCCCCCGTATCTCTCTTCAAAGTGCCCGATCAGTTTTTTCCATATGGAGGACTGCCTCCCGGCAGTTTCGGGGTCACTGCCATAAAGATCCTGAAAAACAGGGTTTTTCCCTTTGCTGATTGCTGTTTTTAACTTTTTCGCTGTCTCCATATCTTTAAATTTATTATGGTATTCCTTTACCGGATTCGATACCCGGGCCTGCCCGGGTATAGCCTGTTGCAGGTCCACAAAAATATAAAAAAATCCCCCTGCACAAAATACCAGAGGGATAGTGAATATTAGAACCTGCTATCAAATAACTGGAATCAGGTAGCTGGTTTCTGGTAACTGGTATCAGGTAACTGGTATCAGGTAACTGGTATCAGGTAACTGGTATCAGGTAACTGGTAACTGGTGTCAGGATCCAGTATCCTGGCCAGGTTCGATGATGCTGTAGTCTTCTTTCCTGAACAGTATACTGAAGGCAAGAGCGCAAATCACGGCAAGTGCGGTTGTAATGCCCCAGATATAGTCCCAACGGTATGTCACCTCACCTGCAACTTCAGTCGAATAGATCCTTATAATCTCACCACTTATGAAATTGCCCGCCAGCAAACCCACACCGAAAGTCACAAAGAAAATGAAGCCCTGTCCCTGGGCACGTAGTGAGGGCGGTGCCTTACGGTCAATATATATCTGGCCTCCCAGGTAAAAGAACCCGAATATTACGCCGTGAACAAATACCGCTGTCATTATCATCGGCATCTGAAGATCTCCATCTGCAATGATCAGCGAGGCATACCTTATTATCATAGCGATAAGCCCGATTATCATGGTGTTTCGCAGGCCGTACTTTTTTATGGATATGGGTACGGCGAGGAGTATGAACATTTCAAGGAACTGTCCCATGTTCATTGTGATCGAGATAAACCTGAAGCCACTGTCAGCCAGGAACTCAGAGAAATAGGACCAGTACATTGAGAAGGGGATCATGGCAAAGAAAGAGAGAAAGATAAAAACCGCGAAATTCCGGTCCTTCATCAGTTTCACGCTACGGAAGCCCATTATATCAATGAATGAAGCCTTCTGCCCCTTGGCAAGGGGAGGCGTGTCCGGAAGCCCGAGGTTGAACAGGGCTGCTACAGTTGCAATGCCGGCAGCATATAAAAAGGGTATATGTGTCCCGTCAAATTCAAGGCTGAGTACTCGTACGGTAAAAAGGCTGAATACTCCGGCAAAAACCCAGCCAATGGCACCAAACACCCTGATCCGGGGAAAGATGTCGGAGTCGACATGTTTCATGGTTATACTGCTGGTCAGGCCCCAGGAGGGCATGTAAAATATCATTGCGGCCAGAAGAAAAACAAAAAGCAGTACAGGATTGGATGTCAGTCCCGCAAGCAGCAGCATCACAGCCACAATAAAGTTTGTGGCAGCAAGCACCACCTGGCCCTTGAAATAGCGGTCAGCTACCATGCCGATTATCGGAGAGGCCATGCAGCCTATGGCCATAGAACTGAGGATCAAAGCAGAAAGAGAACGCGAAAGCCCCATGTTTGCGAGGTAAGCGGCAAGTGGTACCCACCACACGGCAAACAGCATGTACTGGAAGAACATCATTAATGAAAGTCTGAGGTACAGCGAGAAATTAGATTGCATAGGTGTAGTTTTTGGTTTTGGTAAACTATAACCTGCAATTTAAAAAATATTTAAGAACTTTATACCCTTTTTTCAGCAATTCTTAATAACTACACAGCAGCAGGAGTAGGGTAAGGTAGGGTAAGATAAGGTAGGGTAAGGTAGGGTAAGGTAGGGTAAGGTTAATAATAATTATTGAAGGTCAGCCGGTTATATCATACTGTCAGGGCCAGGGTTTATCATCTCAACAGTCTCCTTTTTGAGCCATCCCTTGTTACCGTCACTCAACCTCACAGCATACCAGTCGCCTATACTTTCTTCAACCCATACCTTTGCCCCCTCATGGATTATGAAAAGGTCTGCACTGTTGATGTCAGGTGAGCTCTTTACCGATACCGACTGTGCAAATACGATGGCTCCGTTGTAGTTTCTCATGTAGTTTCTCTGATCCAGTCCCAGCGAGAAGCTTAGGGCCGAAACCAGGAACATCAGAAGTGAAAGCCAGAAGAATAGCTTTTTAACCGTTCTTGACGATGCCATAAGAAATATTGCCAGGAAAGCCAGCATGCCTGTGAATGCTGAGATACTGAGCTTGGCCCAGCCACCCAGGCTCATAATATCTCTGACTCCTTTCCACCAACGGTTGAGAAAGAACCCGGGCAGCTCCTCTATCCTGTCTCTCAGATGAGACCTTGCAAGTTCAAGGTTAAAACGTATGTCATCATCACCCGGTGCCAAAAGCGCCGCCCTTTCGTAATTAAGTATGGCAGGAGATATCCGGTTTGACCTGTACCAGGCATTTCCAAGGTTATAATATAGATCAGGTGAATGGTAACCCGAATTGATTATATGTTCATAAACCAGGACAGCCTCTTCAAACCTCCCTTCGATGAAGAGTTCATTAGCAAGTGCAAAAGCCTCTTCAGGAACGCTTATATCGGTCCTGTCATGTAATATGATATCTCCATCACCTGAGGTTTCTACCATATCAGCTGCATATGCAGTGTATCCGGCTGTAAGGACAAAGCTTATGACAAGCACGTACAGGTATTTGAGAGGATAACGGTTCATATTTTTTTTATTGTTTGCTCAATTTCAGTTATTACACCTGCAGTATCATTATAAATATCACTCATTTCAGGCATCGACGATGATGGGGCATACCTTGCATATTCACAATCGCCGATTATGTCCATAAGCCTCTCGACAAGGCGGGCAGGGACCTTCTGTTCAAGGAGTGCCTCCCGGGCCTTTTCATGGTTCAGGTCCGCTACCGGTATGAGCAGCTTGTCACTCAGGTACCCCCACAAAGCCTTCAACACTTCTTCAAAGAATGGTTGCTGCTCATTATGCTTCAGATATTTTCCAGCCAGTTTCAGCCTTCTCCGTGCCATCCTGCTTGCCCTGCGGTTCTTCATCCTGGCCATATCAGCACGGTCTCTTATACTCTTTCTCCTGATCACTACCATACCGGCAAACAGGGCAAGCGGTACCAGAAACCAGAGATAAAAACTGAAGGTGCCGAACGGATCAGATCCCCTCTTCATGAAAATGACTGACCCGGTCCTGATAAACCTTATATCCCTGCCGACAACCCTGATATCTTCCCTGGCAAAACCCGTTATGCCGGGCCCTGAATCCGGGATGCCGGAACTGTGTACCGCAAGAGTATACTCATCTGATCGCAGAGTATTAAAGGCACCTGATTGAGGATTGAAATAGCTGAACCTTACAGGGGGTATACGGTAATTACCCTCCGACCTGGGTATCATCAGGTACTCCCAGGTGATACTCCCCTCCTGCCCCCTTGAACTGTTATTCAGATTTTCACGAACCGATGGATCATACACCTCAAAAGTCGGAGGAAAATCGATCGAAGGCCTTCCCATCAGGCTAAGGTTCCCGTTTCCTGAAACAGTTACCCGCAGGGTCAACGCCTCGTTTGTAACTGTCTCCCTGTTATCGATATCTACATCGAGGCTGAAATCTCCCACTGCACCAGCAAATCCGTCAGGCCTTTGTGAGGGCAGCGGATTGACTGTCAATGTTTTTTGGTGACTTCTGACAGGAATCCTGCTGGTTTCAAATCCTCCGAAAAAATCATCAAAGATACTTCCCCTCCTTCCTGTACGCTGACGCACCATGGCATCCATCTCAAACGGATCTATAGTAATCCTGCCGTTCCTCTGGGGGAACAGTATGAACTGCCTCAGAATACCGGTCCCCCATATTTCACCGTCAATCACCTCCCGGTCAAGTCCGCGCAGCGGAGGTGTCTCGATCTCCTGCTGAAAAAACCCGCTGAACGAGGGAAATCTCACATTCTCGATACCTGTAATATCTAGTTTTGAATAGAGTTTGATCGCAACAACCACCCCCTCGCCCTGGAACACCTCATCTTTGTCGAGAATAAAACGGACAAATATGTCTTCTCCTGCAGTTCCCGGAGGCAAAGCCTCCGCACCGGGAGCCCCGGGCCGCGGTGGTATGGCACTTCTTCCCTCACCGTCCTCAGTCACCTCAATTGAAACGGGGTTGCTTTCATAGGTTGATGATCCAACAGTTATCGATGCGGGCCCTATCGTAAAATTACCTGTTTCAGTAGCCTGCAGGATATATGTATAGGTTACCGACACTGTCTGAGTCATTTGCCCGTCTATGATCTGTACGCTGCTGCTGCTCGAGGTGGAAGGCCCCGATATAAGCCTGAAACTGCCAGGATCAGGCAGCTTAAGATCACTGCCCCTGGCATTCACCGAATAGGTGAGCCTGAACTGCTCCCCTGCTGATACAACACCTGGTGCTGATGCCCTGAATTCGACATCCTGTGCACCGGCATTAAGGATGAACAGAATAAATGCAGGAACCAGCAGTCCGGGAAATCTTGCAAATTTGCTGATTATGTTTATTACATTTAATCGCATTATTCTGATTTTATTATTCATGCCCCATATTTCTGACCAACTATACAGCTCTTTTGTTCTCTGTTCCATTATCCTGCTGAACTCCGTTGCCCCTGCATGCTAACCTTATATTTACTGATCTCCTTTTACCTTACCAGTTCCTTCCAGACCTGGGCCTCTGCAAGGTCTCTTTTTGCTCCATCAGCTTCTCCTGAACACGCTGCTCCTCACGCTCAGCAGCCTCCAGCATACGCATGGCATCTTCGGGAGATATCTGGTCAGGACGGGGCTGAGGCTGATCCTCACCACTATCCGGTCTGTCATCTTCACCTGTTTCCGGTTCCTGTCCATCCTCCTCATCTCCGTGCTCCTGCCTGTCACTACCTCCATCCTGGTCCTCCCCGTCATCTTCACCCTCCTGCCTGTCGTCATCCCCTTCCTGCTGCATGTTCTGCTGCTCATCAAGAAGACTTTGGGCAAATGCCAGATTATACCTGGTTTCATGATCATGCGGATTGTTCCTGAGAGCTTCCTTATAAGCCTCAATACTCTGCTCCACCTGCTGCATCATCAGCATGGAATTGCCAAGGTTATGAAACACCTTTGACCTGTTTAGCGGGTCATCAATATCTTCGCCCAGCTCGCCGAAATACCTGGCAGCCTCGTCATATCTTCCCTGCTTGTAAAGTGAGTTGCCGAGGTTGAACCTGGCCCGGGATGATTCCTCATCACTTTCAAGCGCCCTTCTGTAGCTGAGTTCCGACTCATCAAACATCTCCTTGTTATACAGCCTGTTCCCCTCCCTTATATGCCGGCGCTCCGGTTGTGCATCCGCCTGGTGAATCCCGGCAGCAAGCAGGACTGCCAACATCAGGGATAACATAATCCTGTTCATTACAAGTCTATTGTTTATCTGCATATAACCCTGTATGTATAGATTACTTATTGAATACTCTTCATCAGCTGAACAGCTTTATGCTGCTAAGCAACCTGTTTTTGCGCTCCAATACCAGAAAATCTATTATCAGCAATATGAGGGCAATGGCCGCCATATACTGGAACCGCTCATCAAATTCGGTATATACCATCTCCTCAAAACCTGTCTTTTCCATTCTCTCAATCTCCTCCATTACTGCATTCAGACCCACTGCCGATGTTCCTGCCCTGATGTACATCCCCTCACCTGCCGAAGCTATTGCCCTCAGTGTGGCCTCATCGAGCCGGGTGATAACCGTGTTGCCATCCTCATCAGTCAGAAAACGTGTTTGTCCCGCCCCCAGCGGTATGGGAGCACCCTCAGGCCTCCCAATCCCGATAGTATGGATGTTAATGCCCCGTTCTCTTGCAGCCGCAGCCGCAGCTACAGGGTCATCCTCATGATCTTCTCCATCCGAAATTATTATCAGAACCCTGCTGGCATCGGTTCCCGGGGTGAATGATCGTTCCGCCAGTTCTATGGCACGGCCTATCGCAGTACCCTGTACCGGCACGATGTCAGTAGTTATGTTTTCCAGGATCATCCTGGCTGCGGTATAGTCGCTTGTAATAGGCACCTGCACGTAGGCATCGCCGGCAAAAACTATTAATCCGATCCGGTCATTTCGCAGGTTACCAAGCATACGAGATATGGACATTTTTGCCCTCTCGAGCCTGTTTGGCCTGATATCTTCTGCCAGCATGCTGTTGGAAACATCAAGGGCAATGATGATCTCAACTCCTTCACGCCTCACCTCTTCCAGCCTTGAACCGAAACGTGGCCCGGCCAGTGAAAGTATAATGAAACCCAGTATTGACAGGAACAACATAAACTTAAAAACCGGCCGGCGTCCTGATACCATAGGCATAAGAGTGACAAGCAGCCGGGGATCGGCAAACCTTCCCAGAAGCCTTTTCCTGTTGTACCTGGCAAGAATAAAAACAACTGCAAAAACCGGTAACAGCCATAGATACCAAAGTATACCGATGTTTTCAAACTCGAACATCTCTATTTGCTATTTAAAATCTCAACATGCAATCAAAAACCTCAAAACCTGCTCCCGGCCGTCTCTGTAGGTGTACCCCTAAATCCAAAATCCACATGAATTAACACGGGTTCCGGAACAGATGGGATTTCTCCCTCTGGCAGGGACACGAAATCAGGGGATGTTTCTGATAAACAACACCCTGAGCAGCCACTCAAAGGCCAGCAGGACACCTGCCAGAAAAGCAAACGCCCTGTACTCTTCCCTGCTTGCCGAAAAATGTCTTACATCAATAAGCGATCTTTCAAGCTCTTCAATCTCCGAATATATTTCCAGTAATTTATCCTCGTCCGTTGCCCTGAAATACCTGCCACCTGTTATTTCTGCAATCTCCTGTAATACCTCTTCATCGATATCAGCCTCAATGCTCTGGTACTGAACTCCCCTTGGCGTCTGCACCGGAAACGGAGCCGGCCCCCTGCTGCCCACCCCTACCGTGTAGACTCTTATGTCGAAAGTGGCGGCAATATTTGCTGCAGTGACCGGATCTATAGCACCCCGGTTGTTAACACCGTCAGTTAACAGAATAATAATTCTGCTTTGCGAGTCGCTGTTGCGCAGTCGGTTTACTGCCGTTGCAATACCCATCCCAATGGCAGTACCGTCTTCGATCATCCCTATCTCAACTTCCCTGAGGAGGTTTACCAGCACGGCATGGTCGGTTGTGAGCGGACACTGGGTAAAGCTTTCGCCGCTGAATATTACAAGCCCTATCCTGTCATTCCTCCTGCCGGCTATGAACTCAGCCGCTATATCCCTTGCAGCCTCCATCCTGTTAGGTTTGAAGTCCTCGGCCAGCATACTGCTCGATATATCGAGCGATATCATTATATCTATACCCTCGGTTTCAATCTCTTCCCACACATTATGGGTCTGGGGGCGTGCAAGCACTATTATGAGAAATGCAGCGGCCATCATCCTGAAGGCAAACAGCAGGTGTCCCATAATGTACCTGAGAGTGACAGGCGCTTTACCTGTCCAGTGCAGTCCGCTTACCCTGATTGTCGGAAACCGGGATTTATGCCTGAAAAGGTACCACGCAACCATTGCGGGGATCAGCAATAAAAGCCACAAAAATTGTGGATATGCAAAACTGTAATCAGCCATTGCAAGTATGTTGTTTAATCTTTAAAACACCTGTTCTGTAATATTTTGTTTATTCTTTACACGTATTTTCTTCTGAAGCCGCCGCCTGCCCGGCCACAAGCACTGCATTGCTGCCTGCGGAATTGCTGCAGGTAGCCTTTACAAAATGAAAGGCAGCATCGAGGGAGGTCTCATGCTCCTCTTCACCGGGCCTGGCTTTGGCAAATTTCACCAGGTCGGCTATGGCCAGACAGTCAGCCAGCAACCTGATAACCTCATTATCAACCTGCCTTGTTTCACTTAACTCCCTTAGGATCTCATCACTGGTCATCTCCATCGCCATTATTCCAAAACGTCTTTCAATATATATACGGACAATTTCCGTCATTCTTGTGTAATGCTCCTTAACTTTGCCCTTCTGCCAGAGTGATTTCTTCCTGAGCTCCTTCAAATCACGCAGAGCTATTGTGTGAGGAGGCTGGGAAGGTTCCGCCACATCCGGTTCAGCGGGCTTCTCTTTTTGCTTCCTGTAGAACCTTGCAAGGTACCAGATAATAAAAGTAATGGCCACAGCAGCAAGTAACCACGGCAGAACCTCGAGGAAACCAACCGGTATGCCGAAAGGGGCCTTGATATCGAATATCCCCTCCTCCCTGTCCACCTCGGGTGCCAAAACTACCAGCCGGGCAGGCCGTGTGTACAGCACCCGTTCATCATCGTCAATCAGAAATGCAAAAGGAAGCGCTTCTGCAAAATGGTCACCCTGGTAAAAAGAGGTAACTGTATATGACTTTGTTATTCTCAGCTTTTCACCATCCATACTGACCGTATCAGAAGGATGTTCAGCTATAATCTCAATTCTCTGCGAGAGTGTGTCCTGCAACTGCGGGAATTCCACATGCATATCTCCCGGCTGTTCAACGGTAATGGTAAACCTGACCTGTTCGCCGATCCATATTGATGTGGTGTCAAACTGTGCCGATATACTTATCAGCTGGGCACCGGCAGGTGACAAGGCAGAAAATCCCGAAAAAATAACAAGCACCAGGATCTTTGCCAGCCATGGAACCCCTGGTACAGGAAAAGCATTTCTCAACAGCATGATACCTGCCAGTTTTGATATTTTTGACTCAATGGTGCCACCTGCCTTGGCAGGGAAATGTACCATTGCTGTATTCCGGATTTTCTTCTGCTCTTTTGTATATGCACCTGCTTCTCTCTTCATTTCCGGGTTATCTTCTTTTAAACAGGTTAATGAGCGGCTTTACATAATCCTCTCCGGTAGCCACCGAGACGGCGTCAATACCGTTTTTTATGAACATCTCATTGAGCCTTCTATCATGATCATCCCACCACTCCGAATAGATTCTCCGCACTGTAAGTGACAATGAATCAATCCATCGTACCTCCCCGGTTTCGGCATCCATAACCCTAAGCATTCCCACAGGGGGCAACTTTCTTTCCCTTTCATCGTAAATCCTGATTGCCACCAGATCATGTTTCCGTGCAGCTATCCTTAAGGTTTCCTCCAACCGCGGCCGGACTTTGCCGTTACCGGGCAGTTCGTTCGCGTTCGCGTGACGGGATCCGCCAGAAGCAGAGCCGGGGGTCTTTCCAGCAGAAGAGCCGGGAGCCCCACCAGGAGCAGAATCAGGGGTTTTACCACGGTCAGAATCATGAGTGCCGCCGTGTCCAGAATCGTGGGTGCCGTCAAATGCAGCATCGCTGCCTGTTTGATGGTCGCCGTCGCCATCAGCCACATGCATGCCCTCGCCGGTTGCAGTGGGCGCATCTTTGCTTTCTACCATATCCGGCTGCACAAGAAAGTCCGATAGGATAAAGGCTGTGCTTCTCTTCTTTATAGCATTTGTCAGGTACCTTAATGGCTCAGAAAGGTCGGTCCCCCTGTTCACAGGTATAAAGTCGATCAACTCCCTTATGATATGAAGAATATGTTTGCGGCCCTTTTTTGGAGGAATGAACTTTTCCACCTTGTTGCTGAAAAAGATAACCCCGATCTTGTCATTGTTATGTATTGCAGAAAAGGAGAGCACAGCGGCAATCTCCGTCATGAGATTCTTTTTGAGCATTCCCCTTGTCCCGAACTCCTGGGAGCCACTTGCATCGATCAGCAGCATCACGGTAAGCTCGCGCTCCTCCTCATAAACCTTTACATAGGGATGGTTGAACCGTGCCGTCACATTCCAGTCAATGCTCCTCACGTCATCACCCGGCTGGTACTCACGCACTTCGCTGAATGCCATACCACGGCCCTTAAAGGCTGAATGATAATGGCCGGCAAAGATGTCGCGCGACAATCCCCGCGATTTTATCTCGATCTTCCTTACCTTTTTCAACAGCTCTTTTGCCTCCATCACTCACTTTCTTTTTTTCTGACCGTAACTGTAAATATCCATTCCCGCTCCTCGACACTTATATCAAATATCTTACCCCTGCTAACTGCAGTCCACCTGTTCTCGCCGGCAGGTTCATATTCAATATCATAAACGGATACCAGGTCATCAATATAACCGACGTCCACCATAAGCCGGGTAAAAGTGCATACACCCCCGGGTGAAAGGAAAACCAGCAGGGTCTTGTCGCCTGAAACATGCTCGAAGGTCATGAAGTCCAAACCTGCGGCATTGGGAGGCTCTCTTAGCATGTAGCCCCTGTGGGAGGAAGCTATATAATCCTTTATCTCTTCCCGTCCCATGCCGGGAAGGATCTGCGAAGATGCTTCCGCCGAAAGGCCTATAATAAATATGAGGAATAAAATACGCATTATCTTACGCCGCTCTGCCGTTTTTATGGAACCTCTACAGTATTTAGTATCTCGGTTATGATATCCTCCGATACAACATTTTCTGCCTCGGCCTCATAGCTCAACCCTATCCTGTGCCGCAGCACATCATGACACACCGCCCTTACATCTTCAGGTATGACATATCCGCGATGCCTGATGAATGCATAGGCTTTTGCAGCACGGGCAAGGCTGATACTGGCTCTCGGCGATGCACCATAGTTTATCATAGTCTCGAACTTGCCAAGCTTGTATTCGGCAGGGAACCTGGTCGAAAATACTATATCGAGAATGTACCTCTCAATTTTCTCGTCGATGTAGACATCCTTCACCACCTTCCTTGCCCTGATGATCTCTTCGGACGACAATACCCTTTCGGGCCGTGGAAACTCAGCTGCAAGGTTCTGTCTTATAATGAGTGTCTCCTCGGCTCTTTTGGGATAAGTGATCACCACCTTCAGCATGAACCTGTCGACCTGCGCCTCCGGCAGCGGATAGGTTCCCTCCTGCTCAATGGGGTTCTGTGTAGCCATTACCATGAAAGGCTCATCGAGCCTGAATGTCTCCGCCCCGATGGTTACCTGCCGCTCCTGCATGGCTTCGAGCAGGGCGGACTGTACCTTGGCAGGGGCCCTGTTTATCTCATCTGCCAGTATGAAATTGGTAAAGAGGGGGCCTTTTTTTACATGGAACTCCTCCTTTTTCTGGCTGTAGATCATTGTACCAAGCAGGTCGGCCGGCAACAGGTCGGGAGTAAACTGGATACGGTTGAAACCGGCATTGATAATGCCTGCAAGTGTGCTGATCGACAAGGTTTTTGCCAGCCCGGGCACACCCTCTATGAGTATATGGCCGTCAGACAGAAGTCCGATAAGCATACTGTCTGTAAGGTGCTTCTGTCCGACTATAACCCTTGATAATTCCCTGTTTATTATATCAATAAAAGAACTCTCCTGTTTTATACGTTCATTTAACTCTTTAATGTCTATTGTCTGCTGCATATTTTTACCATTTATATTTATTGTTGATATTTGCTGCCGCTGCCTGCCGTGTACCAAATATTGCAAATTAACGCCGGTTCTGAAATCGTTATTATGGTTATTTTAATTAAAATATGTTAACCAGATATTGCACCGGGCCATCAAAAATACAGTAATTCCGGTAAACACAAAACCTGCCAAAGTGCCGTGCAATGTCAAAATTTCACAGATAATGACAATTTATCAATAAGCCCAGCCTGGATATGGACTTACAACCAGTTGCCATTCCAAAAAAAGCAGATTATATTTACCGTGTAAAAAAACCATATGCTATGTTCGAATCTCTGGCAGCCATTGACAGCATCAGGCTGAACTTTTCGGAGGGCGGCCTTCTTTATATGAACATCACCCTGGCATGTATCATGTTCGGGGTCGCTATGGAGATAAAGATCGAGAACTTCAGGAAAATATTCCTTTTTCCCAAGTCTGCAATACTGGGAATTGTTTCGCAGTTCCTTATACTTCCCGCCCTGACTTTTGCCCTTGTGATTGTGCTCAATCCGCCTCCTTCGGTAGCGATGGGCATGATCCTGATCGCAGCGTGCCCGGGAGGCAATATATCAAACTTCATTTCGGCGCTGGCAAAGGCAAACATAGCCCTGTCAGTCGGACTTACTGCTTTCGCAACGCTTTCGGCAACATTCTTCACCCCGTTCAACTTCGCTTTCTGGGGAGGGATGTATGTACGTTACTACCAGAAGGCCGGACACCTGAACATTCCCATTCACATCGACTTCCTTGAAATGGCAAAGACTGTTTTCATCCTGCTGGGAATTCCGCTCATCGCCGGGATGTGGTTTGCCCACAGGTTCCCGAGATTTGCCGAAAAACACATGAAACGAATCAAGATCACCTCAATAGTTCTTTACCTCTCATTTATAGCCGGTGCTCTGATATCAAACCTTGAGCATTTTACACATGTCATATTTCCGATAGGATTATTGGTACTGCTGCTCAATGTACAGACCCTCTCCACAGGCTACATGGTGGGCACTGTCGCAAGGGTTCACAAGGCCGACAGGCGAACTCTCAGCATAGAGACGGGAATCCAGAACAGCGGACTGGCTCTTGTGCTTATCTTCAATATCTTCCATGCCAACGGAGGCATGGCCTTCATGGCTGCATGGTGGGGTATCTGGCAGATGGTAAGCGGATTGCTCGTGGCATGGGTCCTGTCGCGGATCAGGATACCGGAGGTTAAACTCTCTGAAGTGCGGGTCAAACCGGACCGGTAGCATAATTTCGACGACTGCAAATAATAATCCCGCCACTTTTAAGTATGAGTTGCTTATGATCGTGATTTGCCTATGGGCAGATGTATGCCTGGTACTGCCCGATCATGTACGAGCAAAGCTTATATATTCCACTGTTAAAAAAATCAGCAGGCCTGTAAGCCGGGTTCTGTATCCCCATCGGGGATTTCCATCATTTATCTGGGACAGCCGTCACCGGCTGTCTCATGCGGCCTACCCCTTCCGGTTATCCTGCAATGCTGGATGACAGGGCGGGCAACCCTGCTTTCCCGGAAACCCGGAAAAACCGGAATATACATGGCCTTACAGCTCACGGGGCGGACGGCTCCGCTTGTTGCCAAACGGACCGGTGAGCTCTTACCTCACCTTCTCACCCTTACCCCGGATTGCCGGGGCGGTTGTTTTCTTCTCCGCTCTCCATACCCTCACGGGCATCTTCCTGTTAGGAAGCGTGATGCCCTGTGCTGCCCGGACTTTCCTCACCCCGCCCGAGGCGGGGAGCGATGGAACGGCCTGCTGATTCTTTCAAAAGCTCCCTTTACAATAATCAATTACGGGTCGTGCAGTAAAAGTACAAAAAAGGTCCTGACAATAACCTGTTAAGATCAAATATTGTGCCTGATTTACTAATGAAATAACGGTGCAGCCTCTGGTTTTGGTGTCCGGATACTGCCGGTGAGATAACGGTGCAGCCTCTGGTTTTGGTGTCCGGATACTGCCGGTGAGATAACGGTGCAGCCTCTGTTTGGTGTCCGGATACTGCCGGTGAATTTTACAGCAGCCATGTCACCAGGGGTGTGCATCAAAAATGTTATTTCCTTATTATGACCATGGTGGCGCCATATCCGTATTCCCTGAAAGAGGCGTCCTGATATCGCAGCCTCGGGTATTTCCTGTCCAGGGCTTTCCTGATCTCAAATTTGAGCTTGCCCTGCCCTATTCCGTGAATGAAAACCACACGTTTTGTCCTGCCCCTCAGCGCCCCTTCAAGCACAGTGGTAAACCGGGCCATCTGAATATCCAGTGCCTCCCTGCCCGATAATGTGGCCGGATCATCAACAAGGTTTTCAATATGAAGATCAACCTCCTCAATAAGCGGATCTGCAGTTGGCTGCCTCTTTTTTGCAGGGCCCCGGTCTTCTGCCGGGCCCTCCTTCCTGCCGGAAGCCAGCCGGCTAACCTCCTGCTCCTTCATTTTCCTGACTTCACGTTCATGTGGATCAGATATAAGGGGAATGATCCTCGCATCATCGTCAAAAAAATCATTAACCGCAAATGATCCACGTGAGTAAATGTCGGCCGGGTCAAGCTCTGTTTCACACTGGGAAGGAGATACGGGTTCGTATATGCCTTTCATGTAAAAAAGGGCCTGAAGCTTCAGGGTTATGAATGAATTTAACTCTTCACGGCTGAAGCTGCATATACGGATCTTGGTATCGGGATCTATATGGCCTGTTTTAATATTCAGCCACAAGAGGTCATCTTTTTTCAGCAGTGAATAGAAAACACTGAAACCGCTGTCGTTAATAAGCCAGAACTCCAGGTCTCCCGTAGCTGCCTTTTCGACCAGTCCCCCCAGTATGTTCCGCTCAGAAGGGGTTTCTGCCGGCTCACCCGGTTCGTTCTCACCGGGTGCTGCCTCAGCCAGGGGAACCTCTTCCCGGCCTGAATCACCTGTGAGGTCAGGCCCCGTAACTTCCTGCCGGTCTTCACCTCCTTGATAATGCTGTTGCCCGCTTACCGGGATTAGTTCTGAAACGGGCACTGGTACCTCAAACCCATCGTCAATCAAAACCATGGCCATCTTTGGATTGCTGGTATCGGTCACCACCCCGCCGCCGGTATCATTTAAAAATCTCACCCTGTCTCCCTTTTTGATCATTATTGTGCCCGTTTATTTTATTTCTGATTATGATGTAAAATTAGTTATTTTCGCGGGACAAAAGTGGGAATTACATGACAAGTCCTGTTCCTGAAAATATCAGAATGGAGGATTATACCTACGAGCTTCCAGACGGGAAAATAGCAAAATATCCTCTGGAAGACCGGGCAGCTTCAAAGCTGCTGGTATATGACAGGGGAAAGATCAGCCATACCCCCTTTCGGGATATTGTCAGGCTTGCAGGAGGATACGGGATGCTGGTACTGAACAACTCAAAGGTCATCCAGGCCAGGATACTGATGAACAAGCCTTCGGGAGCCGCGATAGAAATTTTCCTGCTTGAACCCCTGGATCCGGCAGACTACAATGGTGCCTTTTCTGCATCACCCGGTTGCAGGTGGAAGTGTATGACCGGCAACAAAAAAAGATGGAAAGGCGGTGCTCTGTCAAAAAAGATTATGGCAGGTGAATCGGAAGTAACCCTTGAAACATTAATGACGGCTGACCATGGAGCCTGGCAGGAGATACAGTTTACATGGGAACCGGATAGTCTTCCATTCGGACTTGTTATAGATGGTGCGGGACTGACGCCTGTGCCTCCTTATCTAAACCGTTTGCCTGTACCCGAAGATAAAGCATGGTACCAGACGGTCTATTCGAGGTATGAAGGGTCGGTAGCAGCCCCAACAGCGGGACTGCATTTTACCGGTGAGATTCTGGATAAGCTCAGGCGCAGCGGATCGGCCACAGGCGAGATCACGCTCCATGTGGGAGCAGGCACCTTTGTTCCTGTGAAATCAGAAACTGTGTTAAACCACACCATGCATGCCGAACATTTTTCGGTTACCGGCAAAACCATAAGGCAGATAATCAAAAATGCAGGTCTGGTTACGGCCATAGGGACAACTTCGGTGCGTGCACTGGAAAGTCTCTACTGGCTGGGCGTTAAGGAGATTAAAGGCTGTTCGCGGGTCACCGTCAAACAGCTTGAAAACAGAGGGCAAACGACCGGCAGGAATCCGGGTTATTTCAGCCTGTCACAGTGGGAATATGCAGGCCTGCCGGACGATATCCCGGCAGAAGCTGCCCTGGAGGCACTCCTTCACAAGCTCTCTGCTTTGGACGAGGATGTATTGGAAGCCAAAACCGAAATGATGATCATTCCTGGATATCGGTTCAGGATAACCGACCGGCTGATAACAAATTTTCACCAGCCAGGGAGTACCTTACTGCTGCTGGTAGCGGCATTTATCGGAGGGGACTGGCGCCGTGTCTATGATTATGCGCTGAAGAATGATTTCAGGTTTCTGAGCTACGGCGATAGCTCGCTGCTCATTCCATTACAGGCGGCAGTCAATCCAGGGTAATGGTGTTTTCCGGAAGCCACTGATGCCTTCCGGCTGACACTCCGACAGTACCAGTCCTTACCAGTGGCAGGCTGGTTAAAAAACTGATTAAACCTTTAGCTTCTTCTCAATCTCCTGGATGCAGTTCAGGAAACGCTTGTCGGTTTCCATCAGGTTATTGACGGTCTTGCAGGCATGCAGAACCGTAGCATGATCCTTACCGCCGATCTGTGACCCTATTGTGGCCAGGGATGACTTGGTAAGGCTTTTCGAAAAGAACATGGCAACCTGCCTTGCCTGTACGATCTCCCGTTTCCTTGTCTTGACCTGCAACTGGTCAATATGAATATTGAAATAGTCACACACAACCTTCTGGATATGCTGTATGGATATTTCCCTTTTGCTGTTCCTTACCAGCCTGTCAATTACCTGCCTTGCCAGATCATTGCTGATCTCCCGGCGGTTAAGGGTGGACTGGGCAAGCAGGTTTATCAGGGCCCCTTCAAGTTCCCTTATGTTTGTAGTAATATGGGTTGCAAGAGTTTCAATAACTTCATCAGGAATTTCTATACCGTCGTTGTATACCTTCTGTTTCAGAATGGCTATACGTGTCTCAAAGCCGGGAGTCTGCATATCGGCCGACAGGCCCCATTTGAAGCGTGAAAGCAGCCTCTGCTCCATGCCCTGGAGTTCAACGGGCGGCTTGTCGGAAGTTAAAATCAGTTGTTTGCCGGACTGATGGAGATGGTTGAATATGTGAAAGAAGATATCCTGAGTCTTCTCCTTGCCTGCAAAATCCTGCACATCGTCAATAATCAAAACATCTATCATCTGGTAAAAGTGCAGGAAATCGTTCCTGTTGTTGTTCCGGATGGCTTCCACAAACTGATTTGAAAACTTATTGGCATCAACGTACAGCACTGTTTTTTCGGAAAACTTCTCCTTTACATCAATACCAATGGCCTGTGCAAGGTGGGTCTTCCCGAGCCCGTTGTCGCTGTATAGAAAAAGAGGATTAAAAGCAGTGCCGCCTGGGTTTGCAGCAACTGCGACTCCGGCAGAACGGGCAAGTCGGTTGCAGTCGCCTTCGACAAAATTGGAAAAGGTCTTGCCAGGACACAATTGCGGATCAACATGTAACTTTTTGATACCGGGTATTACAAAAGGATTTTTTATCGTGCTACCCCCATTATCAAGAGGTATGGAAACCGGCCGGTTCCTGGGCTCGGACTTGGACTTGCCGGGAAACCTTACCGTATAGGGCTTAATGTCTGAAAAACCGTTGTTCTCCATAACAACATTGTATTCCAGCTTGGCATCCTTGCCAAGCTCCTTGCGGAGGGTCTTGCTTAGTATATCAATATACTGCTCTTCGAGGTATTCGTAAAAGAAGGGGCTTGGAACCTGTATAGTCAAAACATTTTGTTCAATCTTCAGGGGAACAATGGGCTCGAACCATGTCCTGAAACTGATTGAGGGTACATTGTCCCTTATTACTCTAAGACAATTATTCCATATAGTAACGTGATTGCTATCCATTTAAACCATAAACCTTTAATGACAAATTACTCTCAGTGTAACGCAGAAGCAATTTTGTCAAAATATTATTAAAAAAAAAATCGGGAAGGGTATTGACTTTATGAAAAATAAAACAATGTTTTTATTAACAATGCTTTATGAAGGTGAAAAAAAGTAAAATAAACTCTAAATACTAAATGTCAGGTACTTAAGTGATTGCAACTTTAAGGAATTGTTAACTAAATAATTACTCTGTGTTAACTGATGTTAGTTTTAATCCTGAGTAAAAATTTTGCTGTTTTGGTCAAAAAAAAAAGCCGTTTGTCAAAATATAAAGAGTCTAATCAGCGCGCCTCCCAAATATCGAAAAATTGACATAACGGCCGGGCCGCTCCTTAAGGTCAATTAGTAAAATATCCAGATTCCGGGCGGCATTCTCAAGATTATTGTACAACTTTTCATCATCAAGCAGTTTTCCCAACGTTCCCTCTCCGCTGGCCACCCTTTCGACTACCTGGTTAATATCGTCAAGGACATTGTTCATATTGCTGATGGCAAGGTAAAGATCAGACGCTGCAAGAGAATCTGATATGGAAACAACATTGTTTGAAACCATCTCAAGGTTCGCCATAATAGTTTTAAACCTGCTCTGTTCTTCCGTAAGAAGCGATTCCATTGCGTCAAGGGACTGCCGCAGGCTGCCTGAAGCGGCTGCCAGGTTTTCCATTCCCGCCGAAATATTGCCCTGCATATTTTCATCCAGTATCGTGTTGACTACTGAAAAAACTGAATCGATCGATGACATCATTTTTTCAGCACTGAGCCTGACGGGTTCAATCTGCATCAGCAATCCTTCTAAAAGTTCAGGCTCAATTTCCGATATAAGGGTGTCACCTGGAAGATGTCTGTCTGCCGATACTCCTGTTACCAGGTCTACGGCTTTTGTCCCCATAAAGTCCAGACTGATTATCCTCGCAATTGTGCCTTCCGGGATCTCTATACTTTTATCGACCGAAATCCTTACGACAAGATACCTCTGATCGGTGGTAAATATGATATCGTCAACAATACCAACCCGGTATCCGTTCAACATGACGTGCCCTGACTCCATCAGCCCACCGACACGTTCATATAGCGCATAATATTCATTAGTAGGTGAAAACAGATTCCTTCCCTTAAGAAAAGCGTATCCCCAGATAAAAAATGCAACCGTCAGGATCATAAGCAATCCGATCCTTAACTCTTTGTTAAATTTTATTTCCATCGGTCAAACAGTAATAACATTTTTATTCCTGAAATACCCGGCACAGATAAATTGCCGGGTACAGCAGTCAGTTGTCGTCCAGCGCCTCCTGCAGGGAGATAAGTCGTCCGCGCCTCACAGCCACAATGAATGCGTCCGGAAATATCTGCTGCATTTTCATCCTGAAAGCTACTATATCCTCCAGGGTGGCTGCGGCTCCAACAACATACCGGTATAAGCCATCAGATTCAAAAACCTCAATATCTTTAATTCCTCCGAAAAAATCTGAATCAATTGGTATCTTGTTTCTGGATGATCCAACCTGTACCTTGAAAATTGTTTTTCCCGTCCTATCTTCCTCTGAAGACTCCTCCCGGCCGGCAGATGGTTGTGAGGCTTCATCTGCTGATGCTGCCGTGGCATGATTATTATTCATCTCAGCCCCGATAGCAGCCTTTTCTGACACACCCGTACTATCCTCCCTACGTATCCTGTTATTGCCGTATACATTATCTCCGGATGATGCGTACAGGGCATCGCTTTTTCTCTCGATCGACACCTTGTAATCCCTGAATGCCCTGAAGATAGCTGAAGCAATGTATGCCTGTCCCTGCTGTGACATGAGGAACCTTTCTTCATCTTCATTGCTGATAAACCCTACCTCTACAAGCACGCTTGGCATGGTGGTCTGCCAGAGAACTACAAATTCGGCCTGCTTGACACCCCTGTCAACCCTGCCAACCCTCTCCCTGAACTGGCTTTGAACATGTGAGGCAAAATCCAGGCTCTGCGAAAGGAAGGTGTTCTGCATCATAGAAAAGATGATATATGATTCAGTAGAGTTGGGTTCAAATCCCTCATATTGTTCGTCATAATCATCTTCCAGGAGTATGGCTGCATTCTCCTTCATCGCCAGTTCAAGGTTTTCCTTGGTTTTGCTGCGTCCAAGCACAAAGGTATCAGTACCCTTTGCACTTCTGTTGGGGTTAGCATTTGCATGTATCGATATGAAAAGGTCGGCATTGTTCCTGTTGGCTATCTCCGCCCGCCTGTGAAGCTCAACAAATTCGTCTGTATTCCTGGTATAAATTACATTTACATCAGGGAGGTACTGGTTTATATATTCTCCAAGCTTGAGTGATATTGCCAGCACTATATCCTTTTCCATACTTCTTCGCCCTAATGCACCCGGATCCCTGCCTCCGTGACCCGGATCTATTACCACTGTCCGCAGCCTGTAGGCTCCGTAACCGGAGCTGTTTGCCGGTAAAGGCAAAAAAAGTGACGCAAAAACAAGAATAACCGGAGAAATCCGTTTAGTTTGATAATACAGAAACTTCAGAAAGCAGAACATCTGTTACCAAATTGATTTTATTGGTTAGTTTTGAGATTCCAACTTCTAAACTGATATCTTTGCAAAAATAGTATAATAAAATTGCATAATAAGGAATATACCAAGCTTTTTAAGCCCTTCCCCATATTCATCACTCTGCTCTTCCTGTGGCTTCCGGTTCCCGGGTCTTCCAAACCCGCTGAACCCGGGGCTTCATTTTACATATATCAGTATCAAGCTGATACAATGCAACATAACCACAGCCTTCAGCATCAGCCCGACACACTCATCCATCTTCAGGAAGAGCTTCTGCAACAGGATCATGCAGTACCCGATACACTTCTGCAGCAGCAGCATTTTCTTCCTGAACAGGACCTCCGGATACCCGGACCAACATTTCAAAGACCGGAGGAGGACCCTTTACAGCAGATCCCCCAAACGGAGGAGGACCCTCTGCAGCAGCCACCACTACCGGAGGAACCGCGACAGAAAAACAACTTTCTAACTTCAAGGGTCGACTATAATGCTGCCGATTCGGTCGATGTTTCGATTAATGAACAGAAGATTTTTTTGTATGGAGAGGCCTGGGTAAAATACGGTAACATCGAACTGCGTGCAGCATATATAGAAATAGACATGGCCAACAGCGAAGTATTTGCAAAAGGGTTGCCCGGCGAAGACGGCGCTATTACCGGCAGGCCCGTAATGACAGAGGGCAGGGAGAGCTACGAGGCGGAAACAATGAGATACAACTTTGAGACCGAAAGAGGTTGGATATCCGGTGTCGTGACGGAGCAGGAGGGCGGATACCTTCACGGTAACGTTACCAAGAAGCATGAAAATGACCATCTTCATATACACGGAGGAAAATTCACATCTTGCGACCATGACCATCCCCATTTCTATATCGCACTGACACGGGCAAAAGTGATACCCGATGAGGTTGTGATCAGCGGACCGGCTTACCTTGTAATTGAAGATATACCTCTGCCCATTGCCCTTCCTTTCGGATTCTTCCCGAATAAACCCGACCGCACTTCAGGAGTCCTGATGCCAAGTTACGGAGAGGAAGCTTCCAGGGGATTCTATCTTCGTGAAGCAGGATACTATTTTAATATCAACGACTATCTTGACCTCAGGCTGACAGGCGACATATACAGCATGGGCTCATGGGCGGCAAACGCAATGTCGAACTACCGGGTCCGTTACAGGTTCGGGGGAAGCATGAGGTTTGCATACTCAAATAATGTTGTGGGAGAGAGAGGGATGGCAAACTATCAGCAGAATACCTCCTACAACATCGCATGGCAGCACCGTCAGGACGCCAAGGCTTCTCCTTACAGTAATTTTTCTGCAAGCGTCAACTTCGGGTCCAGTTCGTTCAACCAGTTCAATACGGTCGACCCCGACAGGTTCGCGCAGAACACGGCCCAATCGAGTGTCTCTTTCAGTCACCGGTGGCCAGATTCGCCCTTCAGTCTTACAAGCAACATAAGCGCTAACCAGAACTTTTCAAACCAGTCGGTTAGCCTGCGCATGCCTTCGGTCAATTTCAATATGGCCAGGCAGTACCCTTTCAGAAATCCCGACAGAATGGAGCAGCGGTGGTACGACAATATTGAACTGAGCTATACATCAAAAATTGATAACCGTATTAATACTTACGACACACTTCTTTTCAGAAGGGAAACGCTGGGTGATATGCAAAGCGGTTTTCAGCATGACATACCCCTCAGAGCCAACTTCAGGGTGTTTAACCTTCTCAACCTCACACCGGCACTGACGTACAGCGGTGTGATGTATACAAGTCAGATAAGAAAAAGATGGGTGGAAGATTATTTTGATCCGGTCAGGCAGGAGGAAGTTCCCAGGGTAGTAACCGACACGATCCCGGGCATCGTTTACGGGCATTCCCTTACACCCAGCTTTTCAACCGGACTGAGTCAGAACATTTATGGTATGTTCCAGTTTCGCGACTCCAGGATAGAAGCGATAAGGCACGTTATGATACCGTCGGTTGGCTTCAGCTACGCACCTGATCTGGAGGGTGTCGTTCCGGATTACTACAGGGAGGTACAGCGCGACACCCTGGGCAACACCACTACATATTCGATATTTGAGAATGGTATTTACGGAACCCCCACCATACGCGGCCCATCAGGCTCAGTAAGCCTTAGCCTCGCCAACAATATCGAAATGAAAGTGAGGGATCCCCGCGATCCTGATGCAGAGTCAAGGAAGGTAAAGCTTCTCGACCGGCTCAACTTCTCGACCAGCTACAACGTATATGCAGACTCCATGAACTGGTCGACAGTAAACATGACCGGAAACACTGCTCTTTTCGACAATAAAGTTCGCATCAACTTCAATGCTGTAATGGATCCGTACGCTGTTGATGATAACTTCAGGCGCTACAACGCATCTGAATGGAGTGTTAACCGCAGACCCGGCAGAATTACCAGGGCGGGACTAAGTCTCACGATGGGTCTCAGATCGGCCGCTGCTGACAGGAGGCCGGCTACGGACACCGGACCTCAGCCGGGTGACGACCTTATGGGGCCTGACGGTATGGAGCCCATGATAAACGCCGGCGACGGGATGCCGCCAGGTGAGGATCGTTTTTCGCACCTTGACGACTACGATGGTTCTGTGCACTATTATGGCGATTATGTCGATTTCAACGTTCCATGGAACCTCAATGTAAGGTATAATCTGAACTATTCAAAGCCACGCGATGAGGTGCAGATCAATCAGACGCTTAATTTTTCAGGCGATCTGAGCCTGACCCCAAGATGGAGGATCGGGTTCAGTTCAGGTTATGATTTCAAAGCCGGGGATTTTACAATGACCAATATCAATGTTTACAGGGACCTCCACTGCTGGGAGATGAGGTTTGGTGTGGTTCCGTTCGGCTCACGAAAGAGCTGGAACTTTACCATACAGGTGAAGGCCTCGATACTGCAGGACCTTAAATACCATACCCAGAGAAGCTGGTATGACAACTTTTTCAGATAATGCCGCTCAGTAGAAACCACCTGAACATTTATTCCGGCGCTCGGTTACCAAATCAGGCAATTACTGATCAAACAAACATAAAAAAAAAAGACCATGAAACGTATAATACACACAGCAAAAGCCCCTGAAGCAGTGGGGCCCTATTCACAGGCGGTAGAGGTTAACGGGATATTGTATGTAAGCGGACAGATCCCGGTCGATCCTGCAACAGGCAAAATAGTAGAAGGGGGAATAAAGGAACAGACACGGCAGGTTATGGAAAACATAGGTGTAATCCTTGAAAAAGCGGGCTACGGTTTTGAAGATGTGGTCAAGTCAACCTGCCTGCTCGATAATATGGATAACTTCGGGGCAATGAACGAGGTTTATGCCAGGTACTACCCTGAGAACCCCCCGGCCAGGGCAGCATACGGTGTGGTAAAACTGCCCCTCGGGGTAATGGTGGAGATCGAGACAATCGCGATTAAGCAGTAAAAAATGATCCAGCCCTTCCCCGAAAGGGAAAGGGCTGAAATCTCATGGTAAATCGGACGCCCGAAACTATTCGGATACTATCTCAAACTCTATATCAACCTTAACCTCTTTATGAAGCTTAACCGTGGCAGTATATGTTCCAACCTCCTTAATCTGGTCCTCCTTTATCGATATCTGCTTGCGGTCAATCTCAAAACCAAGCTCCTTTAGCGATTCTGCAAGCTGAATGGTATTCACAGAACCGAATATCTTACCCTTGGAGCTTGTCTTTGCACCAATGGTAAGCCTGGTCCCCTCCATCTTCTCCATGATAGCTTCCGCATCTTCACGGATCCTGGCCTCCTTGTGCGCCCTTTGCCGCTGGTTTTCAGCATGCATCTTCCGGGCCGACGGGGTTGCTATCACCGCTATACCCTGAGGTATAAGGAAATTCCTTGCATATCCGTCCTTTACGGTAACAATATCATCGGCATGGCCAAGATTCTGTACATCCTGCTTTAATATAATGTCCATTTTATAATCCTCCAATAATTTATTTCAACATATCCGTAACGTATGGCAGCAAAGCCAGGTGGCGTGCCCTTTTAACGGCAGTTGACACCTTTCTCTGGTACTTGAGGGATGTTCCGGTAATGCGCCGTGGCAGGATCTTGCCCTGTTCATTCAGGAATTTCTTAAGGAATTCCGGATCCTTGTAGTCAACGTACTTTATCTTGTTCTTCCTGAAACGGCAATACTTCTTCTTTTTGATCTCTACCGTGGGAGGTGTGAGATATCTGATTTCTGACTGATTCTGTGCCATGGCTTATTCCTCCTCTTTTTTTACTTCCTTTTTAGCAATTGAACGCCTCTTTTCACTATATTCGACGGCATACTTGTCCATCCGGAAAGTGAGGAACCTCAGTATGCGCTCATCGCGCTTGTATTCTGTTTCAAGCTTTGCGACAAGTTCACCGGGTGCCCTGAACTCAAAATGATTGTAAAAACCGGTAGATTTGTTTTTAATGGGATAGGCCAGCTTCCTCAATCCCCAGTCCTCGTGATGGACTATCTCTCCTTCGTTGTCAGTAATGATCTTCCTGACTTTTTCAACCGCTTCCTTCATCTGACTTTCAGACAAAACGGGAGTAACAATGAAAACGGTTTCGTACTGATTTAACATAGTTTGCTATTAAGTTTAATTAATTAACTCCGGGACCTGCCCCGGTTTTTAGTAAACAGGCTGCAAAAGTAATAACTTTTTCCCTTTTATCAAAAGTTTTTCTGTTAACCAAGTGCAATCATGTGGTATAGTGATGCAGTTTTATCAACTTACAGCATGATCAGGTTTTTACCATCTCCATCATCCTGTCAACCGGCATCCTTGCAGGCAGTCCGCTTTCAACCGCCGTACGGTGCAACGCCTCCGGCGAAATCCAACCGGTATCGGCTACCGTCCTGAACAACGCAAGCAGGCAGGCGGACCTTGCCCCCACTGAACGAAAATCATGTATTGCAACTCCGGCGCCGGTATCGGGCAGATCCAGGGACCTGTCAGCAAAAACCCATCCGCTCCTCATGGCCTTGATCCTGTTCCTGCAATGTGACAGTCCGTCACCCGAGGTAACGACCACCACATCTGGAACATCAGTGCCGCAGAAAATTACAGGTTGCGGCGACAGAATGACCTCGGCAGCCGAAAACCCCACACCCACGGTTACCGGGTAGCTGCCTTTCTGGATTACGTGGCATCCTGACCTTACGGCGGCTGCGGCCAGTATACTGGCGGAATGCTGGACTCCCTCGCCTGCCGAACCGCTTATCACGATAGAAACCGGCCCGGCCAGCCTGTTGTCATGGTCAACCCTGATAACATCGAGATCCTTCAGCAGGTCGCTCGTCTTCCTCTCCTGCTTAATAACAAACGGGTCCCTTTCGTTCACCCATCTGCCCGGCAGCCTGCCTGACCCTTCGATGATCTCCCGCAACTTCCTGCCGGGATTAAGTTTTACCCCGTAACTCGGGCATATCTCAATCACCTCTGTCAAAGAAAAACCGGCGGTTTCAAATGCCTCTCTCAATTGCCCGGAGATATTGCCTGTACCGGTTATACGGCTGGTAAATGCAGCTCCCGAGGTATAGGCCAGGGCACAAAGGTCGTATCCCGTCCATGGGTTTCCCTCCGAAGAGGTGGTAGTCCTGAACCCGCATGGTGTTAGTCCGCTTGTCTGTCCCCCTGTCATCCCGTAAAGCATGTTGTTGTGAACTACGACTGTCATGTCAAGGTTGAGCCGGGCAGCTTCGAGAATATGCTGCAGGCCGATCGTACTTCCCCCGTCGCCAATGAACACTATTATCTTTTTGCCCCTTTCCTCCAGTCCCATTGCTATGCCGGCCCCGATAGCAACTGAACGGCCGTGAAGCCCGTGAACGGTATGTGTATTGAGGCAACCGTCAATAATACCATGACAGCCGATATCGGTAACCACGATCACATCCTCTGGTGCCACTTCCATCTGCTCCAGCGCAGAGGCAGTGTTCCTGGCTATCAGATCATGGCCGCACCCCCTGCAATAAGGTAACTCCTCTTTTTTAAGTATATTACTCATGTCAGGACCTCCTTTCTGATTTCACCGTCCGTTATCATCCTGCCAACTGCACCCATCGTTCGTATCCTTTCGGGCAGCTTCTCACCAAACAGTAACCTGGCATACTGGGCATTGATATTCTCCTCGGCAACCACAACCCGTTCATATTTTTCTGACATATCGTAATATTCGTCCGGGACAGGCAGTATGGTTCCTGGAACAAGAAGCGATACTTTTTTTCCGCTTTCGCGGATGCCCGAAACTGCTTCCCTTGCTGCAGATGCAGTAACCCCGTATGATATTACGAGCACTTCTGCACCCTCCTGGCTGTCATATTCGTAATGGGTATAACCGCCGAGGTGCCTGCGGGACTTCTCCTCAAGACGCATTGTATTGCCAAGGGCCTCTGCTGTGGAATGCTTCAATATACCATCCCTGTCATGAGTAGATGCGTTCAGTCTTACCTGCCATGCAGGGTTGCCAACCGGCAGGAAAGAGGGTATCCCGTTTTCTCCCGGTTCATAGCTCCTGTAAGTACCCTCACCCGAAAAAACAGGTATTTCAGCAGCAGTAATATAATCAAGCAGTGAGAGGTCAAAGCTTTTTTTGGTCATCATCTCCTCTTTTGAGGTCAGGTAAACAACAGGGGTCCTTAAGCGGGCGGCAACATGAACCGCCTCTGCCGAAAGCCTCCAGGCACTTTCAAAATCGGCGCCGCAAAGGACGGGAATCTGGTGGCCTCCCGATATCATTCCCCTGAGCAGGGCCAGGTCGCCCTGTGCACCACATGTGGCAGTGCCTGTTGCCGGACCCAGGCGCTGGACCAGCACAATTACCATAGGCAGCTCCATCATGAAGGCCATATTCAGCGATTCAAGCATCAGCGCAAAGCCCGGAAATGATGTTGCAGTAACAGGCAGCTTTCCTGTAGCGGCTAGCCCTGACATCCACTGCACTGCGCTTATCTCATCGGGTGCCGGAAGGAACAGAGGCATACGGCGGGCCGAGTACTGGTAAAGAAGGTTGGCAGGGGTAATCGGATAGCCGATAAATGCACCGGCTCCCGCCCTTGCCATTGCTTCTGTCACCAGGCGACTCCCATCAACAATAACTACTTGCTTTTCAGTCTTTTCCTGCATATATCACATTTTCTTTATGTAGTTTTTCAATCTTCCAGGCCGGATAATCAAGTAACCCGGAGAGGACCTGCACACTGTGTTCTCCATAATGGGGCGGCGGTGAAAGCTTTCTGTTTACCCCTGTCTCATCTGATGTAAATGCCACAGAGCTCACACCCCTGATCGAACCGCCATTGACGGGCGCCTCAAGCAGCATCTCCGATGCTTCCGGTGTCTCAAACACCTCTTTCATGTTGAACACACCGCCGGCAGGCACCCTCCTGCTTTTCAGCAGTCCCAGTATCCCGTCCCGGTCATATCTGCCTATGAGCTTCTGCAGTGCACTCTTAAGCAAGTTGCTGTTCACCACCCTGCTGTAATTTTTTGCAAACCTGTCATCATCAGCCAGCTCAGGCTTTCCGAGAAGCCGGCACAATTCGCGAAACTGTTTGTCTGTTCCCACAGCAAGCACTATCTCCTTACCGTCGGCAGTAGAAAAAATCGTTCCGTAAGGCACAATATTGGGATGATCTGACCCCATCCTTCCGGGTATTGATTTGCCTACAAGCCAGTTTGTTGCCTGATTGGCCAGCGATGCAATGCCCGATTTCAGTAGTGAAGCCTCTATATACTGCCCACTCCCCCCCCTTTCGCGTGAGAGCAAGGCCAGCAGGATGGCTTCTTTCAACTGGTGAGCGGCCAGTACATCCATAAGCGCAACAGGCATCTTGGTGGGCTTACCGTCAGGCTCGCCGTTCATATAGGTAAAACCGCTCTCTGCCTGAATTATGGCATCGTACCCCGCCCTGGGGTTTCCTGTACCGTAACCGGTTACATGGGCATAAACAAGGTTCTCGTTCAGCTTTCTTAAGGACTGATAGTCCACTTTCAGCTTTTCTGCATCGCCCGGTTTGTAACTGGCAAGAAGTATATCGCTTTGACGCGCAAGCTGCCTGACGATCTCCAGCCCCTCCTTATGTGTAATGTCAAGGGCAAGGGACTGCTTCCCCCAGTTCACGCAGGAAAAATAACCCGAAATGTCGGTATCGGGGTCTTCAGTGGGCAGTTTCCAATGCCTCGTAACATCGCCGCACGATCGGATGTTCTCAACCTTGATGACAGTGGCACCCATCTCGGCAAAAAACAGTCCGACACTCGGACCGGCCAGCACATTAGCTAGTTCCAGAACTCTTATCCCGTTGAGAGGTAACTCCATAAACCAGGTTATTAAAATTGCTTATCAAACTATTTTGTTTCAAGCTGTTCATAATTAATTATATAAAAT
>SLMM01000159.1 GCA_007133565.1 Bacteroidales bacterium | reverse complement strand
TGCGGGGTGTTCTTCAGAAGTATATGGACTCCACCAATGACATTATACCTGAGGTCCGCACCCCTGATGAATTTCACAGACGGACCGGCGAGGCATTGCCCAACAGGCAATGGCCGAGGCCAGGGAAATTTGAAATGGTAGAACAAAACTGATCTCCCTGGTACCTGATCCTGCCTGACCATTTTTTGCCTGATTTGAACAAAACAGAAAAAAAGGCATTAATATATTTAATAATGCATATAATTCAATAATACATCAGGTTAGTGGAGGGAATGTTTTCATACTGGCGTCTGTACACTGACAGCAATGGTGACAGCCGTTTTGAGGAGGTTGAGGTACCCCTGGGAGACAGCGGTCCCATAGGACACCTGTCTGAGCGGTACCAGGTAAAAGATGTTCAGTTCAGGGTCAATGACGGTGACTATGACTGGGATTTTCATAATGCTCCGGCCAGGCAGTTCATAATACTCCTTGACGGTGAGATCGAGATAACCACCAGCCTTGGCGAAAAAAGGAAATTCGGCGGAGGAGACATACTGCTGGTCGAAGATACTGAAGGAAAAGGACACAGAACGAAGAATGTAAAGCCACAGGCCAGGCGTTCGGTCTTTATCAGGCTTGCCGGTGATAATTAGAAATTTTAAATGAACAGGTGATGAAAACAAATGATAATAGCAGCAAGAAGATACTCGGACTGCACCATGTTACCGCACTGTCGTCCGATGCACAGGAGAATGTAGATTTCTATGCGGGAATCCTGGGCATGAGAATGGTGAAGAAGACAATCAACTTTGATGCACCTGAGGTTTACCACCTTTATTACGGCGACCGGGAGGGATCGCCCGGCACGCTGATGACTTTTTTCCCGTATCCCGGTATTTACAAAGGGCGCAAGGGTACCGGACAAATGACCGTTACCTCCTTTTCGATAGCTGAAGGATCAATGGGATACTGGACTGAGAGGCTGAAAAGATTTGGAATAGACCATACCGGTCCCCGACAGCGTTTCGGCAGCGAGGAGCTCATCTATTTTGAGGATGGGGACGGACTGGGACTGGAGCTTGTTGCCACAGCCGGCGACCGGCGTGAGGGGTACACTTACGGGCACATCCCTGAAAAGCACACAATAAAAGGTTTCTACAGTGTCACCCTCAACCAGCTGCGCCATGAAAGGACGGCACAGTTCCTTACAGGTAAGATGGACCATCTGCTTCTTGCCGAGGAGAACGGACGGATGCGCTTTTCTCCCTCAAACGGGGCAGGCACACTTGTCGACGTGCTGGCCATGCCTGACGGACAGATGGGGCGTGGAGGCAGTGGCACGGTGCACCACGTTGCCTTTGCAACTGCCGGCGATGACACCCAGCTTGAGGTCAGGGAAAGGCTCGACAGTTCTGGAGTTCATGTAACCCCGGTGGTGGACAGGCAGTATTTCAAATCGATCTATTTCCGTGAGCCTGGAGGGGTACTCTTTGAAGTGGCGACCAATCCCCCGGGAATGGCAATTGACGAAGATATCGAAAAACTCGGCGAGGAGCTGAAACTGCCGCCATGGCAGGAGAACAACAGGGAGATCATAGAAAGTAACCTGCAGACGATTAAATTTGACAGCAAGAAGTTTGCCGACAAATTATGCACAACTACGACATAAGGGAGAGGGGCAACCCTGAAACAGCCTCAAAGGCACTGATACTGCTGCACGGCAGGGGCGCCACCGCTGAGAACATAATGCAGCTGGCAGACATCATTGCCAACGAAAGCTGGTATGTTGCCGCGCCGCAGGCAACCGGCTACCAGTGGTACCCGTACAGTTTTCTGATGCCGTCAGAACAGAACGAGCCCTGGCTCACCAGCGCCATTGATTATGTCAACAAGATAATCGGCAATATCTCAGGGCATATACCTTCTGAGAACATTTTCATAATGGGTTTTTCTCAGGGGGCCTGCCTTACGGCGGAAACAGCCGCACGCTATGCACGCAGGTATGGGGGACTGGCTCTGTTTACCGGGGGACTGATAGGGGAGGAACCTGCCCGGGACCTGTACAAAGGTGATTTTGCAGGCACACCGGTCTATATCAGCAACGGCGACAATGATCCCCACATCCCGCAGTCCCGATCGGAGGAGACCCACGACCAGCTTCAGAAAATGGGCGCCCGTGTAACCCTCGACATCTTTCCCGGAAGGGAGCACACCATCATCCAGGAAGAGATCGACCGGGCCGGAGAGCTTCTGTCAATCCGGGGATGATATAATCTGCTATAGAGCTCCTTTTTTTGATTAAACATTTACAATAGTAGCATTACCAGGTTATTTTATTAACTTGGAGGAGGTTGATTTTATTAGTTTACAAACCATAATTCAAATCATGGCTCTGGTAACCAGGTATAAAGACAATCCTATCCTGACAAGGAAGGATGTGCCCTATGAAGTGGCTACGGTCCACAATGCGGGGGTGACTAAATACAAAGATGAATATATAATGCTTTTCAGGTCGCACAGGCTTAACGGCCGGAGCATACTGGGACTTGCAAGGAGCCGGGACGGCTTTAAGTTTACCGTTGATCCCCGGCCCTTCATGGTACCCGCTGAAACAGGTGTATTTGCCGAATACGAGGAGTACGGGGTGGAGGACCCCCGGATCACCTTTATTGACGGCGAATACCTGATTACCTACTCGGCCTATTCACGGCACGGAGTAAGGATAGGCCTTGCGAAAACCCCTGACTGGATCTCGGTTGAAAGGTATTCGCTGATCACCGAAGCCGACTATCGCAACGTCGTTATCTTCCCCGAAAGGGTAAACGGACTTTATGTGAGGCTTGACAGGCCGCACTCGGAGATATGCCCCTGGTCGGTCTGGATCAGCTACTCGCCCGACCTGCGGTACTGGGGTGATTCGAAGGTGATAATGAAACCCGTTAAGTACCACTGGGATGAGATGAAGATAGGGCCCGGGGCGCCGCCCATAAAGACAGCGCAGGGGTGGCTGAATATCTATCACGGGGTGTTCCCGACGATGGACGGCAGCGTTTACAGGCTTGGTGTGGCGCTGCATGACCTTCATGACCCTTCAAAAATACTCGGGGTGGGTGATAACTGGATTCTGCAGCCGGAAGATCCGTGGGAGGTGACCGGCTATGTGCATAACGTGGTGTTCACCTGTGGGGCGGTACCGGAGGATGACGGGACAGTCAGGATATACTGGGGAGGAGCCGATACGGTGATGTGTGCCGGTACAGCAAGGATTGACGAGCTTGTGGAACTCTGCCTGACAAACGGGAGAGAGGCCGTTGGCAATAACCTCTGTTGATCATTCAACATTGCTTAACATCATGATCATGGTTTTAAGCATTTCTATTTCTGATTTCAATTCGTCAAGTTCATTGAGTGTAGTTGTAAGTTTTCCGTTTTGATCTGAGGCTGCCTCAATTTTTTGTTCAAGACTTTCTATGGCAAGCTGCTGATCCCGGAAAGTTTCATTCTGCTGCCGGATAATCACCTGTTGTTCCTGGATGGCCCTGACCAGGACAGGGACAAGCTTTTCGTAGGACATGCTCCATAAATCGGAGGCTTCATTTTCGGGCCTTTTAACCACTTCAGGTATAATTTTGTAAACTTCCTGGGCAATCAGGCCGATGTTCATTACACCCTCTTGATGGATTTCAATGCGGTTGCCTGTTATTTCCGAACTGTGGCTTAAATATGAAACTGGCTGTAGTTTTAGCACATCTGCCAGTCCGTATTTTAAAGTATGCCTTTGTGACTTAACCCTGCCATCGGAATATGTGAGCCATTCATTGGCTCTGGCCTGGCCCCATTCGTTAGAAGAATTCGGAAGCTCAAGCCTGTAGACAGGGGTTTGTACTCCTATCCCTACCATACCGTTACTTTGTATTTTCATTCTTTGTGCACCATCTGTGTGGAATACAATGTCTGCTGCTTCCTGGGCATATAACTGAAGCTGGCCTTCTCCTCTGTGATGAAGCCTTGAATCGGCATCAGCGCCTGAATTATATCTTATCAACCGCAATGCATAGTCAGTATATTCATCATCGCCATGAAAATCAATATATGCGAAACGGTTTCCCGTACCATCCTGGTTCAATTCAATATTACTACCTGAATATCTTGTGGTAGAAACTCTCATAGTACCGTTTACATGCAATAATGCTGCGGGAGAGGTTGTGCCAATTCCCACATTACCGTTTTTCAAAACTGTCATTGCATTGCTTCTGTTGTCCTGGCTCCAACCGTTTCCTATTACGAATATCGGATCAGTATTTACCCATGATTCAGAATTGCCGGAAACAATATTAAATCTTCCCACAACAGTTGATGAAAAAGATTGAGCAGTGGTGTTTGAGCCCAGTGCAGATGAAAAATGACCAACTGCGGTATTAAGCAATCCTACAGCATTGCTGCCTGTTCCATATGCGAAGGATGTGCCAACTGCGACTGAAAAGTCAGCAGTTGCTTCCGCTTCCTGACCCAGTGCTGTGCCATTTGAAGAAGATAATGCTCTGTCGCCTATAGCAATACCACCAGAAGCTTTAGCTCTTTCACCAATAGCAATTGAGTGACGATTTAATGATTCTGCTTTATATCCAATCGCAACGGCAAAGTTACCATTTGCAGCAGCTTCATAACCTATGGATGTTGAACCAAAACCGATTGACGAATTCATGTAGCCAAGGGCTGTTGAATAATTTCCTTCAGAAAGATTACCAAGCCCCAGGGTAACGGAGCCTAATCCCTCTGAGACAGAGCCCTGGCCAATAGCGGTTGAATAGTCACCTTTTGCATGGGTAATGCCTGTTTGAATTCCGGCCGAGTCTATACCAAAGCTGCCAAATGCATAGCTTCTCAGACCCTGAGCGACAGCTCCCCGCCCAAAGGCATAGCTTTCATCATTTGAGGCCCGGGCAAACTGACCCAGGGCGAAGGAGTTATCACTGGAGGCAACCGCCTCTCTGCCAATGGCTGTGGAATAATCCCCCCTTGCGATGGCCCTGTATCCCAGAGCCTGTGACCAGCTACCGGCTGATTTTGATTCAAAGCCTGAAGCCCAGGAATTTGTGCCCACGCTGTCGGGACTCTCCACAAGAACCCTTCCTGCCAGAAAGGCCTCCTTCTGTGGATACCAGAGAATGCGTGCCTCGCTATCTATAACATCAGGTGTTTCGGTGCCGGAGATGTTGAAGTAATCCTGTACTCCATCCTTGCTTTTTGTAAAACCCCCGACGGCAAAACCTGCACGGGGGCCCTTGTTCAGTCCTGTTTCGTCAAGCAGGAATTCTGCGCTTGAGGCGGAAAGGCTGAAATAATCGAATTCCTCCTGCTTGCTTCTTGTAAAACCTCCCACTGCAAATCCTGCTCTCGGGCCTTTGGTGTCATCGTCCTTTTCTTCGAGCGAATCGTCTATTGTGATCCTTACCCGGCCCGGGTCTACCCTGAGGTATTCAATCTCTTCTTCATCTCCCTTGTGCCTGGTAAAACCTCCCACTGCAAACCCCGCCCTGGGCCCCTTGGTAATGTCGTCCTCCACATATATCCTCACACCGGTCTGGTACACCCCGAAAACCACATTTCCATCACGGTTCTTGACCTCGAAAATGGGGTCGTCGTCATCGGCATCCTCCTTGCTTGCTATCTTCACGCTCT
>SLMM01000191.1 GCA_007133565.1 Bacteroidales bacterium | reverse complement strand
GGCGCTCTACATCATCTTTATCGGACTCATCGAAGTATTCTGCCACTATATGCATATCGGCCCGCTGGAAATTATTCTCCACCTTATCGTGCCATACACCCGACGACAACAGTACCAGTCCGGTCAGCGTACAGATACATATGGTGTCAATAAAAGGTTCAAGAAGTGCAACTATGCCTTCTGATACCGGCTCGTGGGCACGTGCCGCTGAATGGGCTATAGGGGCCGAACCCTGACCTGCCTCATTCGAGAAGAGCCCCCTGTTCACCCCCCTGTTGAATGCATAAGCGATGGATGCCCCCAGGAATCCCCCTGTTGCAGCAGTCCCCGTAAAGACATCAGAAAATATGGACACCACCGATGGAATAATATTGTCGTAATTGTACAGAAGCACAGCCAGTGCACCAAGTATATAAATTAACGCCATCGTGGGCACAAGCCTTGACGTAACCTGCGCAATTCGCTTTATTCCGCCAAGGATCACAAAAGCAAGCAGAACCGCAAGTACCCCGCCAACTATGATGTGGGGAATGCCGAAAGTAGCATATATTGCATTGGAAATGCTGTTTATCTGGGGCATATTACCCGTCCCGATGGAAGAAAGAATTGTAGCACCGGCAAAGAATGCCCCAAGCCATGCACCTATATTCAATACTTTCTTATTCGGCAGGGTAATATTGAGCCTCTTTTTCATATAGTACATCGGGCCTCCTGCTATACGGCCCTCACTATCAGTTTCCCTGTATTTATGTGAGATGGTAACCTCGACCAGCTTGAGTGTCATACCGAACATGCCGGTTACCAGCATCCAGAAAAGTGCTGCCGGACCTCCCAGGTGGATCGCCAGTGCAACGCCGGCAATATTCCCGGTCCCTACCGTACCCGAAAGAGCGGTAGTCAATGCCTGGAAATGGGAAGTGTCGCCCAGATCGGTTACCCTGTCATACCTTCCGGTAACCACCCTTATTGAGTGTCTGAAATACCTTATTTGCGGAAACCACAGGTAGAGAGTGAAAAATATGCCTGTGAAAAGGAGAAGGTAGACAAACCAGGGACCGCCACCAATATAACTGTCAATAACAAGGAGAACTTCATTAATCTTTTGCATATCCGGAATATTTTGGCGCTAAAATAATATTTTTTTATTTCTTGCGTCCCTGAAAGCATACCTTTCACCAAAAACAATCAGATGCCGTCAAAGTGGAAAGTTTACCAGTCCGCCGTCAACAGCTATGCTTTGCCCTGTTACATATCCGTTCCTGCCGGATAAAAGGAAAGCTGCCAGTGAACCAATATTCACCGGATCGCCGAAACCACCGGCAGGAATTGCTGATTTCCTTTCAGTGATAACCTCTTCAATGCTTTTTCCCGTTTTCCCTGCTATAGTTTCATGCAGCGAAGCCAGGCGTTCCGTTTCAGTGGCACCCGGAAGAATGGTATTAATGAACACGTTGTGGGATGCCACTTCCGAGGACAGTGTTTTCAGATAGGCACCGGCCGCCTGCCTGATCGAATTGCTGAGTACAAGCCCCGGGATGGGTTGTTTGACACCAGTCGATGAAATATTTATGATCCGTCCGAATTTTCTTTCAGACATAACAGGCACAAATATCCGGGTCAGCCTCACCACCGACAGAAGGAGTGTGCTGACAGTTTCCATCCAGACCTCATCACTATGTCCGAGTGCCGGGCCAAGTGGCGGGCCTCCGGCATTGATCACCAGTCCGTCAACATACCCAAACCTTGATGTTACAAACTCCGCAAGTGCATCAATATCATCTTCGCGCGAAATATCTGCTGAAAATGTCAGTAACTGTCCCCCGTGTTTGCCTATATTACTGGCTGCCTTGTCAAGATTTACAGCCGACCTGGACGAGACAATAAGGTCAGCTCCCTCGGCCGCAAGCACTGATGCACATGCCAGTCCGATTCCCTTGCTCCCGCCTGTGACGAGAACTTTCCTGTTTTTAAGCAAAAGATCCATGTATTCCTTTTTTTTCGTCAATAATGTAGTTCTTTAGTGTACTGAAGCCGTCAATTTTTGCTTCGGCCGTATCACCCTCTTTAATAACGGCTGCACCAGGTGTGCCTGTAGAAATTATGTCGCCTGGCAAAAGAGTGAATACCTTTGAATATACTGATACAAGCCGTGCGGGTGGGAAGATCATGTTCGAGACTATATTCTCGGCCTTTACCTTGCCGTTTATGATAGTAGAAATACGCTGGCCACCCAGTGGAAGCACCTCATCGGGTGTAGTCAGGAACGGCCCGAAGCTGAAAAAACTGTCAAACCCCTTTGCCAGTGTAAGGAAACGCGGATTGAGCGACAAAATATCTTCAGCGGTTACATCAATAACACAGGTAAACCCGGCAACAATATCCGTCCACTCTTCTTCAGATACATCCCGGGCCTCTTTCCCGATAATTATTCCAAGTTCGGCCTCTGCTGTAGTCCGTTCAGACATGGCAGGAATTATAATGGTGTCACCATACCCTACAATGGTCGTATAAGGTTTAATAAAGGTACCCGGGTATATCTCCGGTTGCTTCTCTGAGAGGTTCACTATATGTTCGGGGTAATTGAGCCCGACTCCTATTATTTTGGAAGGCTTCCTGTAAAGAGGCAGATACTTCGCTTCGGAAAAGGGTATTACCTTATCCTGCAATTTAAAAGCTGTTTTACCATGGTCAGTATTAAACCATGACCTGATATCTTCCAGCTGACCGTTACTGATGATCCCGAAAAGCCCCGTATTCCAGTCCGCGCCAATAAAGTCAGCCAGTTCACACACCGGAATGGCGCCTTCAGGATAGATAACGGCTGCCTTTTCAATTCCGCCTGATAAAACAGTTGCCAGCTTCATAAATCAAGAATTTGGCTGTAGCTTGTCATCATACAATCCGGGTCATTCCAGCAGCTCCTCATCCCTTATTACCATAAGAATACCCGAATGGGGCACAATAACGTACCTCTCTTTGTTGAATTCAATATGATAGGAACTCTCCTGCAGAAACACGGCCAGGTCGCCCGGCTTTACCTGCAGGGGAAAATAATTCTGCTTTTCATCGTTCTTCTTCCAGGGCTCCTGGACTTCCGGAAGAGTTGGAATGGGGTAACCCGGACCGGACTTGATAACATAGCCGCACCCCACCTTTTGCTTGTCCTCAAATCCCGGAGGCAGAAAAAGGCCTGACCTTGTTTTCTGCTGCGGCGATTTTGGCTTGAGCAGAACCCTGTCGCCAATTACAATAAATTTATCAACATCTTGATTATCAAGGAAAAAAGACATTATGCCAGAATATAATTAATAACCCATAATTGATTTAATAATCTTGCTCCCTGCAGGAAACATACAGGAAATTCAGCTCAAAGGTAAAAAAACTTTGCCATCCGCTACAAAAAAGGCCGGTAGTTTAACCGGCCCTCCCTGATCAAATACCAGATGTCCATATGTTGCCTCAGGTATCCACTCCCTCCGGCTTGAGATCGGTATAAAGAAGCCTCCTCTCCAATTTCCATTCATCTTCGGAGCGGTTCCACCTGTAAAATGTCTCTTCTGAAATTTCTCCTGCATCATCATAATCGAAGGTCTTCCTTATGGAGTTTATCCAACGCCTGGAGGTAAAGTCCCATCTCTGCTCTATATCCTCGATCTTGTTATCCCGGCGGTATGACATCAGGTATCTCACACCGAGCACCCAGTCTCTCTGGCTTTCACTCCAGGTTGCCCTGGTTTCCTGTGTAACCTTGCCCCTGTAATTGTAGGAGAGATTGTAGCGCCCGAAAGTCTGCCAGTAGTTTTCAGGTTTCCTCCATGTTTCAACCAGAACCTCGTATGGAGGCCCGTAACCTTCCCTGTAGCTAAATGAAAACCTCATGTAGTTGTCCCAGATATTCTGCATACCGGCATAGGTCCGCACAATAACTTCACTTTTCTCGAAATCGCGGTTATATGATATCAGGTAAACAACTGTGTTGAACCATTCAGATGTAGGCCTGTGCCATTCCTGATAAAGAATCTCGGCCTCATTTCCTCTGACATCATAGGTGGTTGTTTTCATCTGTACGTTTATCCAGTCTTTTGCAGCCCTGTTCCATTGCTGCAGGATCGACTGCACCTCGTTACCGCGGTTATCGTAATTCCTGAGGGTCTGTTCATAATTCTCCCACACCCTCTCTTCCGGGTACCAGAGCTGCTTGAGCACACTGGTAACGAGTTTTGTCTCATCAATAAAATGAAGCTCCCTTGCGTATATCTCCCAATCGGTCTCCTCTTCATTCCACTGGTAGGTATATGATGTGTCTACACTGGCTACCTCCTGAATTTTTAGAATATCAGGCATCTCTATCTGCGCGTTTATCATTTGCTGCGATATGAGCAAAATCAAAACAATTCCAATTATTCTCATGACATTATCCTTTTTTGATTGTTTACTATTTTCACCCTGATTCATTATACATTAGAACGAAAAAATTGTTCAATAAATTATTATGATCAAACATATCCGGACCGTTCTGTATATAAGACCGGAGAATGGCCCTCATACCCTATGCATCCGGATATCTTTTTAACAAACTTTAACCCGTAACTGATGTCTCCTTAATGTTATCACTGTAACCATAAGCTTCTTCCATCAGGCAATATGCAAAACTTCTTTATCCACCCGGAACCTCATGCTTTTACATAAATTTTCCTGATCTCTGCCGGCATGTTTCCGGATAAAAAAAATTCATGTATATTTGGAGATAAAAGCTTGATACATTATGATTGAACTTACCGAAGCCAGGATTGAGGACAGGAAAAAGGCCTATAATTGGCTTTTCCATTCAGATTTTTCTGATTTCCTCATGAACCTTGAAGGGTATACCCGGGATACCATACCTGCCTACGAGGAGTTCTGCAATGAATACTGGGATTTCTTCTTTGACGGAACACAACCCGAGAACGGCAGGTGCTACAAAGTCATAAGCAATGGAAACAAAAAAGATGAGATTGGCTTTATTTATTACACGTCATTTCATGTGAAAGAAGGAATTGCAGAGATTGACATGTGGCTAAAATCGCTGGATTATGCCGGTAAAGGTATAGGGACAGAAGCCGTGAATCAGCTTGTTGACAAGCTGCACCGGGAACTCGGATTCCATACTTTTTTCATGAGGCCCTCAAGACAGAACACCCGCGCTGTAAATGCATATACCAGGGCAGGCTTCAAAGAAACAGAGCTGGTTGCCGAGGATTATTACAAGCCTGAATTTATTGAAGAATACCGGAAGGGAGGTTATGGAGAGGGTAACGACGTCTTCCTGTTGAAAAAACTCAAATAAAATATCCAAACCATAATGAACCTTAACGAAGACCGATATAATCGTTACAGTCTCGTAAGGGAGATGTATGATTCGGTTGATTATATAAAGAATTTCAGGCCTGAAAATGCTGCAGCCTTTCTGCCAGGTGTTCCTGCAGACAAGGCCGTGATGCTTACCGGTGAAGGAAGCAGCCGCATCTTCCCCGCTAAAAATGCAGTGCATAGCAGACTTGCAACCAACACCGGACCACTTATACTTACTGAAAGTTCGACAGACCTGGCCGGCAAGAACCTGGATGGATTCGTGGTGATAGGCGCTTCAAACAGCGGCAAAACAAAGGAAGTTATCAGTCTTTTCAAAGACTTGAAGAGTTCAGGGCATGAGCATGTTTACGGACTGACATGCAACCGCGAAACGCTTCTTGAAAAATATTCCGAAAAGACATTCATAATCGAGGCAGGACCGGAGAAGGCCGTAGCAGCGAGCAAATCGGTAGTGGCCCAGGCCTTGTTCTATGATTCCCTTCTTACAGCATGGCAGGGCCGGGAAATTGATACAAAAAGGCTTGCCCTGGAATTTAAAAAAGCTCTTGATTACAGGCCCGATTCAGGAATAGTTGAAAAGATATGCAGTGCCGGGATGGTATGGTTCAGCGGCAACAATAACGGAGTTGCAGAAGAGCTCACACTCAAAACCAACGAAATAATAAGAAAGAAAGCCTCATATCTGCCGGGTACATACCTGCTTCATGGTGTTGAGGAGGTTATGACACCCGGCGACATAATCATCATGGTTGACGCCTACCCGGGTGAGTTTGAGAAAATCAAAACAGTTTACTCAGAGAACATAGGTGCCACGGTAATTGCAATATCACAAATCCCTACCCCCTTCGAAACTGTTGCTTTGCCGGTAGTCCCCACGCACCTTGAACCATACATCAAGCTGGCCGCGGGCTGGAACCTGCTTGTTGAGGCAGGCACAAAGCTGGGCATTGACCTCGACAAACCTGAAAGAGCAAGAAAAATAGGAAACGAAGCTGCCGGCTGATCACACGGCAGCGTTATAGTAAAGTGCCGCAGCACCCAGCAGTGCTAACTCCTGCGTATCTGTAACCAGTATTTCAAGGTTTTCAACAGAACGCGGATACGGGAAGTTCCGTATCTCCTTCCACAAAGCATCCCGGTAGAATTCCCACGATTCCGAAACACCTCCGCCCATGATTATCGCAGCCGGATCAACTGCAAGCATAATTGTCTTTATTGCCTTTCCAAGATGAACTGCGAATTCGTCAAAAGCCTTCAGGGCTTCCCGGTCATTTTCTCCGGCCCTTCTTGCCATCTCGTCGCCCGAAACACCATAAGTGCGCTCAAAAAATTGTCCGCTAGCGTAATGCTCGGTTATGCCTTCAAGATAGGGTATCTCGCCGAATTCCCCTGAACCGCAGTTCCTGTCAGGCATCAGGTGCCCACCCTTGATGATCCCCGCACCAAGTCCCGTACCACATATCAGCCCCACAAAATCATCATAATCCCTGCCTTTCCCGAAGAATCTCTCACCTGTGGCAAAGCAGTTTGCATCGTTGTTCACATACGCGGGAACGGCGAACTCTTTTTCAAGTATATCCTTGAGGTACACCTCTTTCCATGCAGGGATATTCTGAACGTTGTACACTATGCCTTTACCGGCATCAACCAGGCTTGGCACGCCAACCCCGATTCCGGCCACATCCTGGTCGTACACCTCTCTGATAAGCCTTACAAGTACATCAGTCACCTCCTGCTCATTATCGGTTTTGGGTACGAAGTCAGATGCCGTAGCAGTTATCTGTGTATCCTTTACCTTGCCTGTCCTGATTTTGGTGCCACCCATATCAACACCTATTACCGTCTGTCCTTTTGTCTGTTCATTAACTGTCATGATAAATAATTTAGTTTGTTTAATTTACCCATAGGTGCGGGATTCAGGTTACGGGAGAAATGGAATATGCGGAGCCCACTGCCGTGCTGTACTCTGCATAGTCGGGGATGACAAATTTTTTGCCGAACAGCTTGCCCAGCCGGCCGAATATCTTGCCTGCCTGCGGGAGCTTCACCAGTTTGCCGGTAAGGACTATCTGGTCAACCTTCTCCTCCCTGGAGGCGAAAACACCCATCATTCCAATGCTCTGGCACACCAGGTTTACAAGTCCCAGCGCAAGGTCACACTGGCTTGCCTTATCTGAATGCCTGCCAAAATTGGATGCTGTAGCTGACATAGGGATATTGCCCATTTCGACCTTGCTGATATCGCGAATATTCAAATCAATATTTCCCAGGTTGCCCTCTCCTGCCAGATCGACTATATTTTGAAAATCAGTAGTGTTCAGTATGTACCTGGCAAGGCCTATCAGGGTGCCCCCGCCAACCCCCGATCCTCCCAAATGCCTTATTTCTCTCCCGTCTGCAAGAACAATTGCAGTACCTGTGCCCATACTCACGACTATTGCCTTTTCCAGCCCCGCCAAAAATAATCCACCATGTCCGATTGCCGTAAATTCGGGCACTCTTTTAAGCGGGATGCCGAACAGTTCATTGCCGAGCGAGTTTGCGCCCACCCCGGTTACGGCTATGGTATCAATATCCTTAAGCTTTAACATAAACTCATCGGTAAATTTGCCAAGTGCGCCAGATGCGGAGGTCACGGGATCATCGGCCTGCACCGACACCACACCGCAAATTCTTCTTTTCCTGAAGCCGGCAATCTTGGTGGTTGTACCTCCTATATCTATTCCCAGTACCATAGTTGATCATATAGAAGTGCCAAGTTAAAAAAATGTGGCGATATATTTAATTTTTTAACCAATGCCTGATATGTTTAATTTTGTTATAATTGTAAAACAGACAACCAAAAATCATAAAAACCAGATAAAATCAATAAAGAGGCTGATCAGAAATATTACCTTAATTATGTTCCTTCTGGTATATGGCGCAGGAAACCCACCGGATAACACTATATTACAATGTTCAATACCCTGAACAGCTATGACAGTGTACAAGGGCCGCTTCTTTTCAACTGCATGAAGCATCACGCCGGATTTATAGCTTCATTCATAAGCAGTTTCAGAGGCAGTTCACTCCCTTCACTCAAGGAGCATCTATCCCCCATCGGGAAATCGCAGATGGACCTCTACACCGGCAGTCTTGAACCACATGAAATATCGTCGGAGATAAAGGATTTTCTGCATGCCAGGGATCTGCTCGGTGAAAAATCATACCTGCAATGGCTGGCAGGTTCGGGTGTTAAATACAGGGAAGCAAAGCTCAGCGACGAATCGGTATGGGTCTTCCTGCCCGGGAAGATCACGGGCCGCCATGTCCACATCCATCCCGGGCGTTATTCGCCATTCACAATCAGGGTAAGGTCTGAAACATTGCGTACCGCAATTGCGG
Source organism: Bacteroidales bacterium (assembly GCA_007133565.1). Lineage (GTDB taxonomy): Bacteria > Bacteroidota > Bacteroidia > Bacteroidales > PUMT01 > PXAP01. Next base: position 10,655 of record SLMM01000191.1, on the reverse strand, counting down.
TGCTTATATATTGCAGGCTTCACGGAGGCAACTGCCACAGCCTGGCTGTGGTTAATGAGGCGCGGGAAAGACTTCTGGAGCTGTCACCCGTAAAGGAGGTAAGTTCGCGGCGCGGACTTGGAAGGATGATAGCAATTCTGGAACAGAAAATCCCGCCTGAATAATTTGGCCTGTGTCACCAGGCCGCAAACAGGCAGGACTGCAAACGCCGTTACCCCAGCTCCCTGGTGATTGCAATGGCAGCAATGGTGCCGTCAGCAACCGCTGTTGTTATCTGGCGGTATTTCTTGCTGTTGATGTCGCCTACCGAGTAGACACCTTCAATGTTTGTCTGCATATCCTCATTAACCTTCACATAGCCCCACTGGTCTGTTTCCAGCTTGTCGCCGAACATCGAAAGGTTTGGCTGCAGCCCGATAAACACAAATACCCCGTCGGTAACCAGAACCGATCGTTTGCCTGTTTTCAGCTCTTCTACCTCAACCTCCATCTTGTCGCAGTCACGCCTGAAGGCGCGGGGCTCATGCTCAAACATGAAAGTTATTTTTGGATCAGCAAACGCCTTCTCCTGTGCAGCCTTGTTGGCCTGCAGATGGTCAAACTGGTGTACGATGGTTATCTTCGAGGCGAATTTTGATATGAATGCCGATTCCTCAATGGCCGAATTACCCCCGCCTATTATTACCACCTCCTTGTTGTCGAAGTATTTGGCATCGCATGTAGCACAGTATGATATGCCCTTGCCCATAAACTCCTGCTCGCCGGGTACGTTAAGCTTCCTTGGTGAAGTGCCGGTAGCAATAATGATCCTTTTTGCTTTTATCGTTTCATACTCATCTACCACAATCTCCTTTCTGGCAAGATCAACCCCGGTAACATCCACTGCAACCCGGTAGACGGTGCCGCACTTTCGTGTCTGCTCCGACATGTTGTGGGAAAGCATGTATCCCGGCTGGGGCTCAATAAAACCCGGATAGTTGGATATCATGTGAGTAGTGGCCACATAACCGCCGGGAAGAGCCACGTCAATAAGCGTTGTGTCGATCTTTGCCTGGCACAGGTACAGCCCGGCTGTCAGTCCCCCCGGCCCTGCTCCCAGGACAGCCACATCGGTATGTGTGATAACGGGCTTAACGGCCGACATGATTGAGTCAACCTTATCACGGCCTATTACATGCCCTATCTCACGGATTATCTCAGAGCGCTTGATACCTCCGGCCAGCCGCTGGCAAACCTCCCTGCCACCATCATAGAAAAGCAGCGTGGGAGATGACCTGACACCGAGGCTTTCAGCCAGCTCCCTGTTACCCTGCCTGAAAATCTTAACAAACTCCATATCGCCCGAAAACAGTTTCTCCAGGCCATCAAGCTTGGGAAACAGTGCATCACATGGCGGGCATTCGGTTGAATAGAAATCTACAAGCACCGGCTTGCCCGAACCGGTAACCTCCTTGAATTCATTTGCATTTATCTCTCTCATCACTACTAATATTTTAAGTTACACTCCTGCCAAAATAAGCAGCCATACCCAGCTCCATCAACTCCTTTACAGGACGGCAATCAGGACCGTTGAGGCCCCTGCCGTTGTTTCTGGCCACGGCCGCACATCCTCCGCCACAAATAAGCGCCAGGTTACATTCCCGGCACTCATCAACAGAGAGAATATCCCTGTCAGCCCATTCCTCTATCTTCTCCAAATCAATTACCCTTTCGGGGAAGAAGCTGCCCAGCTCCTCGCCTGCCTTGCCTGCGGTAGCAGTGCATGCATATATCCTGCCGGTATAGTCAAAAGCCCATTCGGTCTTGGTGCCCGGACAGGCATCAAAAAGGGGTGCCGGCAATTCACCGGTTTCATAAAGCGCACGTGATACCGCAAAAGCCGGGCGATGAAAATCAAGCACATGGGGATGCTCTTTTATTATCCTGTAAATTTCGGCATATAGATCTATACGGGAATAAAGCCTCTCTCCCTTCGCCTGGCAGTCATGAAGCTCATAGTTCCTTCCAAGCTGTGTACTGAAGTGATTAGAGTCAGTCCATCCCCTTTCAATGGCAAACCATGCCAGGTCGGGCAGGTTCCCGATATTATCCCTGTCCACCACCATCCTAAGGTTTACGGGAATATTGTTTTCAAGCAGCAGGTCGGTGGCAGAGGCTATCCTGTCGAAGGTGCCCTCACCGTTCTTATGCCGCCTCCTGCTGTCATGCACCGGGCGCGTGCCGTCGAGGGTAACCTGCACTTCTCGTATTCGTGCTTTTTTAAGAACATCAATGTATGAATCAATATGGTAACCGTTTGTTACCACTGCAATATCGGTATTCCTGGCAGTTGCAAACTCTATCAGGTATTCTATCATACCGAAGTGCTTTTTGCCGGGAAGCAGCGGTTCTCCTCCGAAAAGTGTCACATACCTGCTCCTGCCCCCGAATTCGGTGTCGGTATACCTGAAAAATGCATCGATTACCTCCCTGGTCAGTTCTCCGCCCCTGGATTCGTAGCCAAGCTGATAGCAATAGGAACAGTCAAAATTGCAGCTGTAGGTAGGGACAAAAAAAAGTTGAACTTCATCAGTATCACGCTCATCGATAAATCTCAGGTAAGCCTCCCTGAACCGGGCCTGTTCTTCGTCCGGGTCAACCTGGTATCCCCTTCCGGAAAACTCTGCAGGAAGAGGACTACCCTTTACAAGCATGTCATACTCCTCCCTGCTCAGCATGTCGGCACTGCCGTAAAGAGGGTTTACAATAAAAAACTCGCCGGTGTCTCTTATTGCCGATACTATGTTGAACCGGGAAGGCTCCATCATGTTATATGCAGTAAGTGTGAATCAGGGTTCAGGAAAGGCTGCAGGCTGATCTTTGCTGCCAACCATAAACTCTCATAAAAATATGACGCACCGGTATCAGTCGTGACAGCCGGCTACGATTTTTGATTTTTTGGCACAGCACTGCGCCTGTTCAGTTTTCTTCTCTTTCTTCTTTACGGTAAGGCTCTTCATTATGTCAGAAATTTTATTTTTTAAACATACAAGGATCTCCATCCGGTAATAACCGGCAGATGTGAAATTCACGGTATAAAATTACATAAAAAAACTAAAAAGTACCCGACAGCCTCAGGCTGAAATTCCGCTGAGGCATGATGTCGCCCGGGCGCCCCATGTACTCGGTGTTAAACAGGTTTTTTACAGCCAGGGAGAGCTTCAGCTGGTGATTCAGGGAATACCCGATATGAGGGTCAACTACCACATGCCCCCCGTATGAATTGTGCCAGTAATCGAAAAAACCGGGCAGGATGATTTCCCTGGTATCCTCATTCAGAAAAACATCGTCAATATTCAGCATCCTGGACCCGGCCCTTATACCGAAACCTGCCTCCAGCCGACCATATTCTCCTGCCAGATGGAAACTGGCGGAGTGCCTGCGCCGGTATTTGAGATAAACATCCTTGTTTCTGCCTGTTCGCGGGTCATATTCAACAGGATACATAAAAACATACCCCCCGGTTGCATGATGCCTGGAACGCCCTGTGTCCACTACAATGGAGAACTCCAGCTCACCGCCGTAAACTCTCGACTCCTCAACATTCACGGCCTTGAAACCATAACTGAAGCCCTCACCTTCAGGCTCAGGGTATATCCCGAAAAGATACTCTATCATGCCTGAATTCCGCAGGTAGAAAAGCGCCAGGTCCACCTGGCCGTTTATGGTGTTTGTTATTATCCCCTGCATGATCCCCACCTCTGTGCTCCATCCCGTTTCGGGCCCGATATCGGGATTTGGAACGATCCTCACCGATCCGAGTGTAGTTGCAGCATGCTTTTCGGCAATCGAGGGATACCTGTATCCCTGGCCCCATGACCCCCTGACGAATGTGTAACCTGACAGCCTGTAGTTTACCCCGGCTCTGAAGAGGGGAACAAGCCTGTCAATTTCTCCGTTCAGCGAATTGAACTCCATCCTCACACCGCCTACAAGCTTCAGCCTGTCTGAAGGTGACAGGTCGGCCTGGGCATAGCCGGCAAGGTTCAGGGATGAGTGATCGCCGTAAAAGAGTGATTCAATGCGGCTGTAATTCTGCATTACACCGGAGTTGAGCGTTATCAGGGGAGAAAAGTTGCGCGTAAACTGGTATTCGGCGAGGAAGGAGGTTGCATGGCTGTTATTGCGCGACATATCGGGATAATCATTGATGGAGTTCTGATAACGTGACCGCAGGATATGCCGCGAGTGGCCCTCCCTTTGCAGGGTTACCCAGGGGTCAATTGTTATAAGGCTCCCGTAAAGCATGCTGGCAGTGGACTCATCCTGCTTCAACGCTCCGTCGGCGGCATTTTCCCAAAGTATAAAAGGCCTTTTCCTTGTAAGGCCACCGTTCACGTTAACCCCGAAAGAGAGCCCGTCAGTACCGTCGTGGCCGCGCCTCAGGTTTATGCTGGCCCTTCCGAGGCGTTCATCATTCAGCCGGCGGTAACCGTTGTCGCTCATAAGGTGCAGAGCTACTCCAATATCGGTGTTTCCCGTCCGCTGCAAATGTGAAAAGGATGTCCCGGCCCTTGTGCGCGGGGTATCCCACCACACCCACTCACTCCTTGAAGGCTTGTCATAAATACCTGTCTCAATATAGAACCTGGTCACCGGCTCGGGGCCCGCCCCTGCAGTCCGGAAATTTATTATGCCGTTCAGGGCCGATGAACCGTACAGTACTGACGAGGCGCCCTTGATAATCTCAATCTGAGAGATGTTCTCAAGCGGAAGAAAGTGCCATTTGATATTGCCTGCATCGGCCGATAACACAGGGAGCCCGTCAATCAGTGCCAGCACCCTGCTCCCGGCACCGTAGCTGAATCCGCTGCCGCCCCTTACTGATGCCTGTCCGTCCAGCACCTCAATCCCGCTTATCCGTTCCAGGAGCTCGGCTGCATCGTCAATATGGGTTTGGGAGATCACATCAGGCCTGATAATGCTCACTGAAACGGTCAGTTCCGAAACAGGCTGTTCGGCTTTACCTGCACTCACCACCACCTGGGCTATCTCAGGGGCATCATAATCAAGAGCGGCATTGACTTCAATGGTGTCGCCTGCGTGCAGTACAAGCTGCCTGGTAACCGGGCGGTAACCTACGTACCTGAAGGTAAGGCTGACTGTGCCCGGCTCAAGTTTCAGCATATACAAGCCGTCAACCCCGGTTGTTGTACCAAGTCCGCGTCCATACACCACGGCAGCCTGAGGCAGCGGTTCGAGTGTCCGGCTGTCATAAACCTTACCCCTCACTACGCCCGGCTGTGCAGCGGCAGCTGCTGTAAGGGCAACAAACAAAACCAGAATCAGAGTTATCCGGCAGGCCACTTTACACTGAACCGTCCCTGAAAACACTGTCATGGCAAGGTGTTTAAGGCCAATTATCTAATATTGGTTATTTACTCTTAAACGTCATCTGGATACTCAGCTGCTCCTGGGGGTTCAGGGGATTGGGAAATCCTGTGGACACCCTGAGCCTGGTAGCTGTCAGCTCATCAATTTTGGTAGTCAGCGGGAAGGCAAGAGCTTCTGTGGTTATAACCAGCTCGGTCTCCTGATTTGCAAACTGCCATGTTCCGGAATATTGCCCGAAACTGCCGGTGCCGTCTTCATTGAACTTCACGGTACCCTTGAAGTCCTCCAGCAATTCGCCGGGGCCGCTTGCATCGATCCCGTTTACAAGTAGCTCCTCAGATTCCCATTCCACACCTGTCAGGAACCTGAACCTTTCCGAAACCTCATCTTCATCTTTATCGCACGACACGATTACAAGGGCGGAAAGGAACATGATTAGCAATCCCAGTTTGTTCATAAGTTAAGATTTAGTTGATATAACATGCCTATTCCCAGGCATTACTTATCAAGTTTTTATAATCAAAAAAACCGGCTTGCGTTCCACAAATCAGGTGCTGTTTTTATAGCCCCTGACTGTGAAGCTGCAGGCTTCAATTTTGCCTTTCCTGTAGGGCATGCTCTCTTCCAGTATTTCTATGCAGTCAAATCCGGCATCACGCAACATGCCCAGGTACTCATCCCTTGTTACCGCACCTGCCCAGCATTCGGCAACCGCTTCAGGATCGGAACTGTATTCTGAAGGCACAGGATATACCGAATATATGTCGCTAACCACAAACCGCCCTCCTTTCCTGAGTATGCGAAAAACCTCCTTCCAGAGGGCATCTTTCGCGGCAATGTGGTTTATGACGCAGTTTGAGATCACCAGGTTCACGCTCCCGCTGCCGAGTGGTATCTCTTCCAGCTCTCCATGGATGAAGCTGACATTCTCAACTCCCAGCTTTCTTGCAGCCGAGCGCCCCTTCTCAACCATACCGGGTGTTGCATCAATACCGTAGACGAACCCTCCGTTTCCAACCGCTGCAGCCAGCCTGAGCACATCGGTGCCGCGCCCGCTGCCCAGGTCAACACAAACCTCCCCTGCCGAAGCGCCGCTTTTTTCCATAGCCCCGCCACAGGACAGGCAGCAGGCCTCATCTGCAAGCCGGGAATATCGCACCTTGATAGCATCATCCATAACCTGAAAATATTTTCATCAAAGATACGGAAAAGGCCGGCAAGTTCATTCACCTCCGCGAAAGCGTTTCCATCTCTTTAAAATACTCCCGTATCCTGAGGGGGACATCGGTGGTAATTGACATTGCTCCCTGGCCGACCAGCTCATGCGCCCTGGCCGGATCATTGACCGTCCATACATGGTATTCATAACCGGCATCGAGTATCTGTTCAATATACTCAGGGGTAATGAGCCCATGATGGGAGGAGAAGCCGTCAGCCCCGATCTTTTCAAGGGTTTCCAGGGCAGCTGAGGGAGACGGGGTGACATTGCCGTGCTCATCATGCTGCAGGCCGGAAAGCCAGAAGGCCTTGTTCTGCGGCCTTGCTTCCTTGAACTGCCTCACCACCTCTGCGTTGAAAGCAATCAGAACAATCTGTTCATCTTTGAGGCCGGACTTGTCAATCTCTTCATACAACCGTGGCAGTATCCCGGGGCCGGACTTGATATCCAGGAATATCTTAATCCCCGGCGGCACCAGCTCAAACACCTCGGCAATGGTCGGTATCCCAATTCCTGCCCACTCTTCGCCCTTCCATGAGCCCACATCCAGTTGCCTCAGTTCTTCCAGGCTGGATTCTTCCACTACAAGGTTGGTGCCGGCAACCCTGCCTGTTGTGCGATCGTGAAAGCACACTATTTCGTTGTCGGCCGTAATGAAAAAATCGCCCTCAAGGGCGTCAGCGCCCTGCTCAAGGGCAAGATTGAATGCAGGAATTGTGTTCTCGGGAGCATCGTAGGAAGCGCCACGGTGTGCAACTATCAATACACGCTCGTCTGCCCCCGAACAGGCAGTGATAAGTAATGCAACAGCAAGTAAGAGTAAGTTTTGCATAAGGTGAAGTTTGATTTTTAAGTATATGGAAAATTCAGTTAGCATGGGTTTCCGGCACCGGAGGCTTGTGCTGTTTCAATTACAGTTATAGAGGTTGCCCTGGGAACTCAAGCCTGACCCAGAGCCTGGAGGGCCTTGATAGCGCGGCCAATGGGCCGGTCCGCTGGCCTGTCCTTACCTGGTCAGGCATCGGGTATTGCCCGGGGTACCGGCCGGGATACTGGCCCGGCATACGTCCAGGCTGGCCAAATCCGCCATCCGGCCTTCTGGCAGAAGGCGCCTGCCTGGAAGGTGAGGGCGGGTCAAAATATCCGGTCTCAAGCCCGATAGACATCCTTCCTCCTGCAGCAACAGGGTTGTAGCCCCAGCCAAGCATTTCATAGGGCACTACAGCCTCATAGACAAGAATATTATTAACCATAGAGGCAGTAACCCTTATCCGGCTGTCTCTCATCTTTACCTTCCTGATGGATGATCCGTAGATACCAATCAGCTCAATATCTTCAGCCAGATCAAGAACGGAACCGGGGTTCGTTCCCGGGGTCCGGGCACCCGTTCCCTGTGTGCCTCCATCTGCCCTTCCCGGCTGCCGGCCTGTTCCTGCCTCTGCACGGTGCGCAACAGGCAGCCTGGCAGGCATCGGAAACCTGAAGCCCTGCTCCCTGTTTCTCTCACCCTCCTTATCAACCCATACCGTGAGCCCGAAATAGGCGATCTTGTTTACCAGGTCAGGGTCGTCTGCAGCCAGGTTTATATAAAGGCTATTCCGGTCATACTGAAAGTTGTAATGGAATCCGGACCTCTCATCATGAACCATGTTACCCGGGAGTCCCTCAGCAGCAGCTTGATTCAGGGGCACCGGCTTATCCTTCCTTGATTCCACGAGTGCAGTCGGGGTGCTGCACCCATACAGTACCGATAGAACAATTGTAAATAGTATGGATAATCTCATATTAAAAATATTTAGACTGACGTTATAACATAGGCATGGTTCAATTTATTATGACTTCAGGAAATCTTTTTCCATCTTCCTGCATCCCGGAGCATAATTTTGGCCCTGCCAGGCGGGTTGCCCGGCCAAGTTTACATATTTTTTTTGTAAATTTATAATATGCAGGCAGGGAACACAGTAAAGGTTGTGACGGGCATTTTGCTCTTATCTCTTGCATTTGCCCCGGCAGCAGGCGGTTCACCCCAGGAGCGCTACAGATACTATTATAAGTACGACAATAACGATAACAAGATAGAGGAGATACGGTACCTGCCAAACGGCAGGATGGAGTACAGGTGGGTTTACACCTACGACCGGAACAATAACCGCACGGGATCAACAGGTTACAATGCACGCGGCAGGATGATAAGCAGGTACAAATTCAGGTACGATGATAACGACAACAAGATTGAGACCATCTGGTTCGACGGGCGGGGAAGGCAGGAAGGAAGAAGAACCTATACATGGGATGAATATGAAAGGATGACGGAGGCGGTTTGGTATGATGCGCGCGACCGTCTTGATCTAAGGTGGGTATATGATTACGACGAAAAAGGAAGCCTGATCGAAATGAGTAGCTATGACGCGGCCGGCAACATACTGTACACCAAAAGCTACAGGGAAGAACCGGCAACCGCAGGTAATGAACAAACTGATCCATAACACTGTTTTAACAGACTGATCGATTATTAACCGCAATCTACCCGGAAATGAAGCAAATAATACTTTTACTGGCATTGATGGTTACCAGCCTGGCAGTCCGGGCACAAACCGATTTTCAGTATTACAACATCGCCCTTGTTAAATATAACATGAGCGATTACCAGGGAGCAATCAACGATCTGACAAAGGCTATTGATCATAACCCTGAAAATTTTTCAGCCCTCGTTCTCAGAGGATCAGCAAAATATAACATTGAGGATTTCAGCGGGGCGATCGAAGACTATACCAGAGCCATTGAGGTTATTGAAGGCGAAAGGAAACAGCCCGTAAAACTTACTATTTATGACCAGCATGGTAACATTATCAGTTCCCACGACACCGTCGACCCCGATCCGAATCTGGCCATCCCGTATTATAACCGCGCCCTGGCCAGGATGTCCTCAGCTTGTTACCGGGAAGCAATTAACGATTTCAGCAGGGCACTCCAGCACGGCTCTGATGAGGTAGGCACTTATTTCAACCGGGGCGTTGCCTGGGAAAACTTAGGGAGACACAGCGAAGCATTTGACGATTTTACCAGGGTCCTGGATATAGAGCCGGGGCTGGGACAGGTATATTACAGGCGCGGATACTCACGTCTTGAACTGGGAAATCATGAAGATGCATGCTCCGATTGGGAAAAAGCCCTTGAACTTGGATATGAAGATGCAGAAAGCCCGCTAAGTGAACATTGCAACATTGAGTAATCCGTATGACCCTTACTGGGCAGCATCATGATCCACAAGCCCCTCGGGGCCGATTTAGTTTAAGATAAGCGCCGGCTCCGCTCTCAAACGTTACCGGTCCTGTTTTTCAAAGGCTTTCAAACACCACCTTGCCATCAACAATGGTCATCAATACCTCTGCTTCAAGTATCTCCCCGTGTGGTATCGCCAGCAGGTTGCGGTCAAATACCGTTATGTCGGCAAGCTTGCCGGCCTCTATTGAGCCCCTGATATCATCCTCTAAAGCGGCTTTGGCATTGTTTATTGTATATGCCCTTATTGCCTCCTCAACTGTAATCCGCTCCTCCGGGAACCATCCCCCTTCAGGGGTGCCATCGAGGGTTTTCCTTGTTACCGCTGCATAGATCGAATACCTGGGGTGTACATGGTAAAGCGCAGCGCTCGTACCCGGCCAGTCAGATCCAAAAGCCAGAACAGCGCCGTTATCCAGCAGCGACCTGAACGCATAAGCACCCCTGCACCTTTCATGTCCTATCCTTTCCTCCATCCAGCGCATGTCATCTGAAATATGATACGGATTGACTTCGGCTATCACGTTGAGGTTGCTGAAACGGTCAAAATCCCCTGGCCTGACCACCTGCGCGTGAATAACCCTGAACCCTTCGAGGGATACTCCCTCATTTTTCAGCCTCTCGTACAGATCGAGCATCTCGGCAACTCCCCTGTCGCCAATGGCGTGGATGTTTGGCACGAAACCGGCCTCAAGCCCCTCCACTATAAGCCCGTACATCTTCTCCATATTCCCCTCCTGAAGATCCGGGCAGTCGCTTGTATGAGGCCGCCAGTGCCCGT
>SLMM01000167.1 GCA_007133565.1 Bacteroidales bacterium | reverse complement strand
GGCTCATTTTGCACCGTGATCGTTATAAGCTTTTCGTCGCCATATCCTATATGCCCCACGGCCGAGGCGAGTTTGCCGTCTATCTTTTCAAGCTGCCTGATGTGGGTAAACTGTTTCATGCCAAGCAGCTTCTTCAGGCTGCTGTTGGCATGTATAACAAAACCTTCGCTGTTGAAAGACAGTATACCTGTGTCCACATGCTCTATCAGCGCTCCGAAATACTGCTCCTGCCGGCGGTTTTCAAACTTAACCCGCCTGATATGTTCATTGATCCTTTCCAGGTTTCCGCTCAGCTTGCTGAGCAGTCCGTCATCCCCCCCGCGTGGGAAGACCAGGGAGTGGTCATCATTTTGCACTGCCTCAAAAAAGTAGCTTATCTTCCTGTTGATGCGGTTAATGTAGAAAGCAAGGCTTATGGCTGCAAAAACCAGAATGGCAAGAACCAGGATGATGTCGTGCAGGGTCGTCCCGGCTGCAATAGCCCATCCTGTTGCCACGCCTGCAAGGGCCAGCAACATTATCCTGGCAATGATATTGGTATTAAATGACCTTGTCATAAGTGCAGATTTATAGAGGTTTTCCCGGACGGGTCATCATATGCCGTATTTTTGCATTTTGTTGTAAAGCGTCTGCCTGGTGATGCCCAGCTTCTCAGCGGCAGCTTTAATGTTCCCCTGGTTACGCTCAATGGCGGTCATTATCACTTTTTTCTCGATCTCGACCAGGTTGAGCGTATCGCCGGGATCCGGCAGGTATCCGGATGCAGATCCTGAAAAAAGGTCGGTTTCGGTAATCCTCCCCGATTCATTAAGTATCACAGCCTTTTCGACGGTATGTTCAAGTTCCCTGACGTTGCCCGGCCAGCTGTGCCGAACCATACGTTCCATAGCCCGCTCCGATATCTCTATGGGGTTTTTGCCATATTTTTCTGAGTATTTCTTCAGGAAGTAACCGGCAAGCAGTGGGATATCGGAAGTGCGCGACCTCAGGGGCGGGATCTCTATGCTGATGGTATTGATCCTGTACAGCAGGTCTTCCCTGAAAAGCCCCTCTGCAACCATACGGGCCGGGTTGCGGTTGGTTGCACTAATGAGGCGGATATCGACAGGAACGGTCTCGTTCGACCCTACACGGGTTATTACCCTGTTCTGAAGCGCTGCAAGAAGCTTGGGCTGAAGGCTGAGCGGCAGGTTGGCTATCTCGTCGAGGAACAGGGAACCCTTATTGGCCAGCTCAATCTTGCCGGTGCGGTTTTCGCGTGCATCTGTAAATGCCCCTTTTACGTGCCCGAACAGCTCGCTTTCGAAGAGTGTTCCGCTTACGGCCCCCATATCGACCGAGACCATCAGCTCCTGGCTTCGTCCTGAAAGCTGGTGAATCCTTCTTGCTATAAGCTCTTTGCCCGTTCCGTTCTCACCGGTAATCAGAACGTTGGTGTCGGTTGTGGCCACCTTCTCAACCGTTTTCAACATCTCTGCAAACGGTTTCGAAGAGCCAATTATCTCCTTGTCATACCTGTTGATGCTGGTTTTGAGTTCCTTTTCCCTTTGCCTGAGGTCTTTTATCTCCCTGCGTGAGAGGTTCAGATGGATGGCTGAGCGGACCGTTGCCAGCAGCTTTGTGTTGTCCCACGGTTTGAGTACGAAATCGGTGGCGCCGGCTTTCAGTGCACGTACGGCCAGCTCAACGTCGCCATAGGCGGTCATCAGCACCACCGAGATGTCGGGGTGGTCCTCCCTTATCCGCTGCAGCCAGTAGATGCCCTCATTCCCGGTGTTGGCCCCCGATTTGAAGTTCATGTCGAGCAGCACCAGGTTGTATTGGTTCTGCCGCAGCTCAGAGATAAGCAGGTTGGGGGATGATATTGTGCTTACCCTGTCAAATTCCTGCGAAAGCAGCATCTCGATAGCAAGCAGCACGTTCCTGTTATCGTCAACAACCAGTATGTTACCCTTTGACATTGTTATGACCGGTTTAATCCTGAGCGAACCCAAAAATAGCTTAACCCTCTTTCAAATGCAATTAAGTATCAAAAAACCTGACAGGAATTTTCCTGTCATACCGGTTGAGATTGCCGGGTTATTTCTGTATGGCGAAGTGGTATCAGGAAACAGAGGTCATTCTTTAAGCGACTATTATTTTAGTCATTTTTTGCAAAAATCCTTGCGTGACTAAAAAAATAGTCATAGATTTGTGTCATGGGAAAAAAAGTTCAACTGACAAAAGCTGAAGAAGAGGTGATGAAGATCCTCTGGGATTTGGGAAGCGGACTGGTAAGGGATATCCGCGACCGGTTCGGTGACCCCAAACCGGCCAGGAACACCGTGTCAACCGTACTGAGAATTCTTGAAAAGAAGGGTTTTGTGGCACATGAACCACTTGGCAATGTACACCGCTACTACCCGCTGCTTGATAAAAGCGATTATTCAAGAAGCCAGTTACTGTGTCTTATGGATAGCTATTTCAACAACTCCTTCCCGGCAATGGCTTCTATGTTTGTTAATGCCAGGGATCTTTCAGCGAAAGAGTTGGAGGAGCTTCTGGAAGAGACAAAAAAAGAGATCGAAAACCTTAAAAAGAAAAGCTGATGCCTCTGTTTGCTGACTATCTTTTAAAATCTGCCGTTTGGCTTTCAGCCTTTACACTGGTCTGGATCTTGTTCCTGCGCAACGAAAGGTTCTTTACCCTCAAAAGAATATTTCTGCTGTTCGGAACAGTAGCTTCACTTTTTCTCCCTTTGCTGGCAATCAGTTACAAAGTGGAAATAACTCTGCCTGCACAACTGCCGGTTATACCCCTTGATCAGCCCCTGTTGTCAGGGCCGGCAACTCCGGCAGATTCAGGTTCTTTGTTCCCGGCACTTTTCATAGCTTACCTGGTAGGGGCAGTGCTGCTGTTAATCAGAACCCTGGCACAGTCTGCATACCTTTTCTTCAGCAATGTTCACAAAGTTGAATACCAGGAAGGAAGGGCAAGGGTGATTCTGAGCCGGAGTGTTTCGCCATCCCTAACATTCTTCAATTATATTTTCCTGAATCCCTCATTGCCCGAAAATGAGAAGCGTGAAATCCTTAACCATGAACTGGCTCATGTCAGCCAAAAACACTGGGCAGATCTTATCCTGGTCCATTTGTTGTATATAGTTCAATGGGCCAATCCCCTGGCATGGCTCTGGGCAAGATTTGTAAAGCAGAATCATGAATATCTGGCGGACAGGGCAGCACTGGAGCTTTCATCTGATCCTGCGATTTACCGGTCCGTTCTGCTGAACCAGATGCTGGGTTCACGGGTATTTGCCCTTTCAAGCTCATTTAACCAATCTGCCAGCAAAAAAAGATTTGAAATGATGAAGAATCTGATCACTTCCCCACTCAGAAAACTGAGATTTCTCGCAATTATTCCGGTAATGGCACTTATTATGTATGCATTTGCCGAGCCTGCCTACATTTATGTTTCAGTACCTGAAAACAGCCAGAATGATACAACCCTGAAGCAATCGACCGAAATGATAGTCCGCGGCAGGGTGATGGGAACCGATGGCCCGCTTGACGGCGCAATTGTAATTGTGACAGGGACCAACACCGGTACTGTAACAGACAGCGACGGGTTCTATACAATTGCAATCCCCGGTGGTACCCGTACCACATTAAACTTTCCTGCAAAAGATTCCGGCATGAATTCGATAGCAGTCTCAAACAGTGGCAAAAGCACTCTCACAATAACCTACTCTGCAAAAGGTTACCGAAAGACCCTGGTTGAACGGGATATTATTCCGCCCGGCACCGCCGATCCGGACCTGATGGTTATTGACATTACCCTTGAAAAAGAACCGGACACGGAGGCACAACTAACCGGAACAGACACCACTGATATTATAGGAATCAGTCGGGTTCAGGAGCATGGTATAAATGGGCTACCCGGAACAGAAACCACGGATACTTTAGGAATAAGTCCAATGAAGGAAGAGGGTATAGATGAGCTACCCGAATCAGACACCAGGGATACTGGAAGAACCGGTGCTCCGGGTGATGCTGAATCTATATTGTACATTATAGATGGAAAGATAGCAGAAATATTCAGTGCGTATATGCTGAATGTTACAGATATAAAAAGTGTCTCCGTAATTAAAAGTCCGGAAGCAATTAAAACTCATAGTAAACTATACAATTACAGTGTAGAGGGAATTACCTCGGTGATACTTATCGAAACCAAAAAGGGCGACTGACTTTCTGGTTCTTTTGGTCAAAGAAGCCAACCAACTACTGTCAAATAGTATTAAGTGTCAAAAAATTTGTCACCGTTGTGTAAAATTATTTTACACAGGGTACTGCTATGTATTTTTAATATATTGGCTTACAAAGCATTGTGTGTTGTGGCATGCTATTGGCTTTAAGTACTGGAAACAGGCTACTTGAACAAAGCAAGCTGCGAAATCAAGCAAGCTGCGAAATCAAGCAAACTGCGAACTAAAGCTGCCGGGTTTCCGGCTGTTTGAACGGTAAACCAACTAACAACCATCAAAATGATTAAAACTGTTAACCTTGACAAGATTTTTCGCACCGATGAGGTGGAAACCCTTGCGCTGAACCAGGTGAACCTTATGGTGGAGCAGGGTGAATTTGTTGCCGTTATGGGCCCCTCGGGCTGCGGTAAATCAACGCTGCTGAACATCCTGGGAATGCTCGACAATCCCTCTGCCGGAGAGTACTATTTTGACGGCACAGAGGTGGGCCGGCTGAGTGAAGGGCGGCGGACAGACCTGAGGAAAGGGAGCATCGGATTTGTTTTCCAAAGCTTTAACCTGATCGATGAGATCAATGTGCAGGATAATGTCGAGCTTCCGCTGGTTTACATGAGGATCAGCGCCCGCAAGAGAAAGGAAATGGTGAACAGCGTGCTGGAGCGCATGAAAATCAGCCACAGGCGCAACCACTATCCCCAGCAGCTGAGCGGCGGACAGCAGCAGAGGGTTGCAATAGCCCGGGCGGTGGTTGCAAACCCGAAGCTGATCCTTGCCGATGAGCCAACCGGGAACCTTGATTCCAAAAACGGGCTCGAAGTGATGAACCTGCTGACCGAACTGAACAGGGAGGGCGCCACCATAGTAATGGTTACCCACTCGCTCCACGATTCGGAGTTTGCCCACCGGGTGGTGAACCTGTTCGACGGCGGTATAGTTACCGAAAACCTTAAAAAAGAGCCTGAGAAGCTGCTTTTATGATGAAACCGGAGCAGATAAAATTGAGTGTGCCTGTGGCCACAAATTGCCTTTCTAACGGTACAGTTGAATCAATAAACAAATTTAAAAACTTTAAATGAGCCGAATTATTTTCAGGATTTCGATGCGCAACCTTTTGAAGAACAGGTTTACATCACTGGTCTCTTTGCTGGGCCTGATGGTTGGTTTTGTTGCTGTGGTTCTTGTTGCGCTTTTCATCAGGTATGAGCTGAGCTGGGATAAACACAATGAGGATTATGACAGGATATTCATCGTGCAGCGCGATATCGCCTTATCGGCCGGCAATTCAGGAACCGGCAGCATCACACCTTTTACCCCTCCTGTAACGGCGTCTCTCCTGGAGGAGTTCCCGGGTTTCGAAAGAACTGCTTCTGTTTACCAGGTGGGGGACAGGTTCCTGTCTGTTTCAGCCGAAAGGCAATACAGGATTGACAGGGGGATCTACGCAGACCGGAATTTCTTTGATCTTTTCTCATATAGTTTCGCAGATGGCCGCCTGCC
>SLMM01000131.1 GCA_007133565.1 Bacteroidales bacterium | reverse complement strand
CCTGTAAAGGATTCGCTCAGGTTATAGCCCTCGAACAGGTTCCTTGCCTCCAGGTAGCTGTCGGCCGTGTTGCTCTGAATTGTCAGCCTTGGGGTGACGATAACAGAGTTCTTATCGTCGATGTCGTAGGTCATCCTCATGTTCATCCTGTGGTTGCTGTTCCTGCTGCTCGATTCGCTGTCCTCCAGGTAGTACTGACTGTTATTTTCATCCAGGAAATACTGCCGGTCGGTAAACTGGTCGGTTATATTGTCGGATATGTTGAAAAAGTAGCTGCCCGTGAAATTAATGCGGTTGTCGAGCCATATATCGCTGTAGTTCAGTCCCAGAGCATGCGTTGTATTATCTCCGTACTGTGTTCCGACCCTGAAGTCGGTTACGTGGCCCGCGGGAGCACCACCAGGGGCACCGCCTCCCTGCGCCATACGGCCCATGCCTCCACCCATCCCGCCGCCACGGCCGCCTCTTATTGCCCCTCCTGCCAGGCTGAGGATATCTTCGCGCGAGAAGTTCTGTTCGTTTACGTTGTTGCTCATGCCGATTATTGACAGGCGACTGTCATTCATGAAAATGTTGGTGGCAATACCTGCCTGGTAACGGTCGTCGCCGCCGTAACCCGAATAGAACCTGCCGAACTGGCCGCTTCTGGTATCGAGTCTTGTCACTATGTTGATGGTCTTGCTGCGCTCGCCGTCGTCAAAGCCGGTAAGCTCTGACTGGTCGCTCATGCGGTCGTATACCTCGATACGTTCTATGACTTCGGCGGGAAGGTTCCTGAGCGCTATCGACGGGTCTTCGCCAAAGAATTCCCGGCCGTCAACCAGCACCCTCCTGACATCTTCGCCCTGTGCCTGGACCCGTCCACCTTCAACCGTGATGCCGGGCATCCGCCTGACAAGGTCTTCGGCACTGGCATCGGGATTAACCTTGAAGGCCTGTGCATCGAAATCGAGAGTGTCTCCTCTCAGTATTGCCGTCGGCCTGTAGCCTGTTACTTCAACTTCGTCAAGATAGGCGCCCTCGGCCAGGTAGATCGTGCCGAGGTCATTTACCTCTTCAGCCGCCCTGACAGCTTCATCACCTTCCAGCAGAAGTGTTTCGAAACCAACATAACTTACCCTTAAGGTATAACGTCCGCGTGCTATCTTTATGGAAAAGCTTCCGTCATGCCCTGTGGTTGTGTGGAAAGCGCGTGTAGTATCCCTGAAGTGAACGAATGACAGGTGAGCCCCTATAAGCGGGCTGTCATCGGAAGCATCTGCCACTTTGCCTGTTACAACCACCTCCTGCTGACCCTGTCCCTGTTGTCCGCCCTGTCCGCGCTGCCCCTGCTGTGCCAGGACCATCGGGGGTATAGATAGAAATACTGCTATAATAAAAATTACATGTCTCATATTCAGAATTGTTAATAGAATTAAACCAGATCACATCTCTTTAGATGAAAAAAAGCAGAATAGTTTAATGCTTGCGGTTGATTTAACATTTTTTTGTTTTTCAGGCATAACTGAAAATCATTAGCGGCAGGAATGAAGGTAATTCAAATTCTTTGGCAGTGGTGACCAGGACTCAGGGGGAGAGCCTTTGTATGTTCCAGGAACCTTCTTTCAGATGGTACTCTATCCTGTCGTGGAGCCTGCCGGGCCTTCCCTGCCAGAACTCGGCGAGGATGGGTGTCAGCCTGTAGCCGCCCCAGAAAGGGGGGCGGGGGATATCTCTGTCCTTATAACGGCCGGTGATATTATGCACCTCCTTTTCAAGTTCAGACCTGGAAGCTATTACACTGCTTTGCCGTGAAGCCCATGCTCCCAGGCGGCTTTCGCGGGGGCGGGTCCTGAAGTAACGGTCTGAATCGGCGGCAATCAGTTTTTCGGCTGTTCCCTCAAAACGGACCTGCCTTTCAAGCTCAGGCCAGAAAAACAGTAGGGCCGCATGGCTGTTCTCAGACAGTTGCCGCCCTTTTTTACTTTCATAATTTGTATAGAACGACAGTCCATCTCCGTCAATATCCTTAAGAAGGACGATCCTGGCCGAGGGTTGCCCGTCACTGCCGGTAGTGGCAAGTGTCATTGCAGTCGGTTCGGATACCCTGGCCGAAATGGCCTCATCTAGCCAAATACCGAACTGCACAAGGGGGTCGGCACTGACTGCAGGGGTTGTGAGCTCCTTCAGCCTGTATTCCCTGCGTATTGAGGAGAAGTCTTTTTGCATGTTTTCAGGTTCTTTCTGCAAATTTAATGATCCTTACGGTAAAAAATGCAAAACCCCTTGCAACCTGATGATTACAGGGGGTTTTGAGTACCCGGGGCGGGAATTGAACCCGCACGGCCGCAATGGCCACAGGATTTTAAGTCCTGCGTGTCTACCAATTCCACCACCCGGGCAGGATTGAGAGGGTAAAATTAAGAAAATTGTTGATGATTATGCAACAAAAACTTCGAACAGCGTCATAAAAAAACCCGGAATTGCTTCCGGGGGTGGAGCGGAAAACGGGACTCGAACCCGCGACCCCGACCTTGGCAAGGTCGTGCTCTACCAACTGAGCTATTTCCGCGTTGGTGGTGCAAAGTTAATTCATTTTTCTGTTTTTCAAAAAAAACTGCATGGCGTTTTCATCCCCGGAAGGGTATCAGTTATTTTTATCCTTGATGCCGGTTATCTTTTTTATCTCGTTCAGTTTGTTCAGGGCCTCGACAGGGGTGAGGTTGTTGATGTCAAGGTTCATGATCTCGTCGCGTATCTGTTTCAGCACAGGGTCGTCCATCTGGAAGATGCTCAGCTGAAGACCCTCGCGCCGGCCGGCGAGTGAAGCTACAGGTTTGGAAAGTGAATGGCGGTTATGGGATTTTTCGAGCTCGGAAAGTATGTCGCCGGCTCTTTTTACCACGCTTTTGGGCATGCCTGCCATGCGGGCAACGTGAATGCCGAAGCTGTGCTCGCTTCCGCCCCGCACCAGCTTACGCAAAAAGATAACCTTGTTGTCCATCTCCTTGACCGAGACGTTATAATTCCTGATACGGCTGAATGAGTGCTCCATCTCGTTGAGCTCGTGGTAATGGGTGGCGAAGAGCGTTTTCGCCCTGCCATGCGGATATTCGTGTATGAACTCGGCCATGGCCCAGGCTATGGATATGCCGTCGTAAGTGCTTGTGCCCCTGCCTATCTCGTCAAGAAGTATAAGGCTTCGTGATGAGAGGTTGTTCAGGATGCTGGCCGCCTCGTTCATCTCGACCATGAAGGTTGATTCGCCGAGAGATATGTTGTCTGATGCGCCCACACGGGTGAATATCTTGTCAACCACACCTATGGATGCCGACTGCGCCGGCACGAACGATCCGGTCTGCGCCAGCAGCACAATAAGCGCAGTCTGCCTCAGCAGGGCTGATTTTCCCGACATGTTGGGCCCGGTTATTATCAGTATCTGCTGTTCACTGTCATCGAGAAGCAGGTCGTTTGCAATGTACTCTTCGCCGGGTGGCATGTTTTGCTCTATTACAGGATGCCTGCCCTGCTTTATTTCAATAATGGTGCTCTCATTCACATCGGGCTTGCAGTAGTTGTTTTCTGATGCCAGCCTGGCAAAAGAGAGCAGGCAGTCTATACGCGCGACCGATGAGGCTGTCTGCTGCAATGAGGCAATATGTCCTGATGCATATTCAACAATTTCATTGAAAAGCCTTGTTTCCAGCTCGAGAATCTTCTCCTCGGCCCCGAGTATCTTTTCCTCGTATTCCTTAAGTTCGGAAGTTATGTACCTTTCGCCGCTCACCAGGGTCTGCTTCCTGGTCCATTCGACTGGCACCTTGTCTTTGTGGGTGTTCCTCACCTCTATATAATACCCGAAAACGTTGTTATAACCTACCTTGAGTGATGATATGCCGGTACGGGATATTTCCCTCTCCTGCAGGCTGAGCAGGTAATCCTTGCCGGAGTGCAGGATGTTGCGAAGCTCGTCGAGTTCCGGAGAAACCCCACCGGCAATTACGTTTCCCTTCTGAACAGCATTGGGGGCATCTTCTCTTATTCCTTCAGAAATTCTGTCTTTAAGGCTTTTGCATTCTTCAATCGGGGCAGCACTGCCCGTAATGGATTGCCGCCCGGTCTCCCTGCAAATCTCCTTAATGTCTGAGGCGCACTTCAGTGCTGTTTTAAGCTGCACCATCTCACGCGGGTTGATGCGCCCTACCGATATTTTTGAAGCAAGCCTTTCCAGGTCGCCTGTCTGTTTTATTTCTTCTGCCAGCTGACCGGCAGTATCCGGGTTGTCTTTTAAAAACTCAACTGCATCAAGGCGTCTGGTTATATCGCCGGCATCTTTCAGCGGAAGGCTAATCCACCGCTTCAGCATACGTCCGCCCATCGGAGAGAGGGTTTTGTCGATAACCGAGATGAGTGTTTTTGCACCCTCGTTATAAGAATAATACAGTTCAAGGTTTCTTACAGTGAACTTATCCAGCCACACATACTGGTCCTCGTCAATCCTCGACAGTGATGTGATATGGCCAAGCTGGTCGTGGCGGGTGAGTTCAAGGTAGTGCATAACAGCCCCTGCCGCGGTGATACCCAGCATCAGCGAATCAACGCCAAAACCCTTCAGGGTTTGCGTCCTGAAATGCCCGGTCAGCTTTTCATATGCAGTTGTGCCGTGAAATGCCCACTCGTCAAGCTTATAGGTATAATACCTGCTGCCGAATATTTTTTCAAAATCCTCCTGTTTGCCCTTTTCAAAAAGAACCTCTTTCGGTTCAAAACCGCCCAGTAACTTGTCAACATATTCAAAGCTGCCTTGCGACAACATGAACTCGCCAGTTGATACATCAATAAATGCCACCCCTGCGCTGCTTTTCTCAAGGTACACGCAGGCCAGAAAATTGTTCTTTTTATGCTCCAGTACATTGTCATTAAGGGAAACACCGGGGGTCACCAGTTCGGTTATTCCTCTTTTAACAATTTTCTTTGCCAGTTTCGGATCTTCAAGCTGTTCGCAGATTGCCACCCGCTGTCCGGCCCTCACCAGCCTTGGCAGGTAATTGTCGATGGCATGGTGCGGGAAACCCGCAAGTTCTACATAGGAAGCGGCACCGTTTGCCCTCCTGGTAAGTGTTATACCGAGAATTCCTGCTGCTTTTATTGCATCTTCGCCAAAAGTTTCGTAAAAATCACCTACCCTGAACAGCAGTATGGCATCAGGGTGCTTTGCCTTGATGCTGCTGTACTGCTTCATTAGCGGTGTTTCGGTATATTTTTCCTGTTTGCCCAAGTCCTGCAATAATGTTGGTTTTATCCCTTTGTATTCTCTTATGCGCTTATAACCTGCTTGTTACAGGCCTGTTCTGTTTGACTGATGGATTTATGATCAGTTGCTAAATTAATATTTTCCGGTTAAAGGTCCATTATAATTAAACGGCTGTGTGCCGCCTGACTTTGCAGATATAGCAGGCCTCCGCGGGCTGCCGGCCCTGTGTTGCTGACACATTAACCCTAAAAAAACCGAAAAAAAAAATGATTATTAACATTAAAAGAAAATTCTGTTAAATTTGCAGGTGGATAATTATGAATTTCTGTTGCTTCGCGGGTGTTGGTAAACCTGCTGCCTTTACCCCGGCAATAGTTAACCGTAATCTAGTTTTTGTTAACCTAAAAATTTTCCTATGAAAAAAATGATGATGATTCTGTCGCTATTTGTGTTTTGCGGGGCCTTTGTCCTGCAGGCGCAAACAGTGCAGATTACTGGCACTGTTACCAGTGCTGAGGATGGCGAACCCCTTCCAGGGGTAGCTGTTGTGGTTCAGGGTACGAGCATTGGTACCGTCACCAATTTCGACGGCTTTTACAGCTTAAGCGTACCTGCTGATGCCCAGGTTCTGGTCTTCAGTTTCGTTGGTATGACAACACAGGAGGTGCCGATCGAGGGCCGTACCACGATCAATGTTCAACTTGAGCCGGAGTTGCTTGCGGTTGATGAGGTGATCGTTGTGGCTTATGGAACTGCGCGCCGGGAGAGTTATACCGGTTCGGCTTCTTCAGTAAGCAGCGAGCGTCTCGAGAGGATTCAGGTAGCCGATATCACAAAGGCACTTGAAGGAATGTCCTCTGGTATCCAGGCTACCAGCGGTCTTGGACAGCCTGGTGCGACTGCCGATATCCGTATCCGCGGATTTGGCTCTGTGAACGCCGATGCAAGTCCCCTCTACGTTCTTGACGGTTTCCCCTACAGCGGAAATATCAATACGATACCTGTAGCGGATATTGAGAGCATTACTATCCTGAAGGATGCCTCGGCAACAGCCCTTTACGGATCACGCGGTGCCAACGGTGTAATCCTTATTACAACGAAGCGCGGCCGCTCAGGTGAGACCAATTTTAATTTCCGGGCCAATGTGGGTTACAGTGAGCGTGGTATTCCCGAGTATGACAGGGTTAATGTGCCGCAATACTATGAGCAGACCTGGCAGAGGATATACAATGAGGCCAGGTGGTCAACACACACAGACCAGAATGAAGCGTTCTGGCGCAACCATGCCTCGGCAAATGTGATACCCCGTCTTGGCGGCTACAACGCGTATAATGTGGACCCCGATCAGGTTGTAATTGACGGGAATGTCAATCCGGCTGCAAGCAAGTTGTGGACTGACAACTGGTATGAAGAGCTTCACCGTACCGGTATTCGCCAGGATTATCTGCTGAGTGCAAGCGGCGGAATTGACCAGACCACTTACTTTATTTCTGCCAACTACCTGAAAGATGAGGGTATTGTAAGGGCCTCCAACTTTGACCGTTTTGCCCTCCGTGCCAATGCTGAGAGTCAGATGCGCGACTGGGTAAGGGTTGGTATTAACCTTGGTGGGTCAACATCTGTACAGAACTTTCCGCAGGCGAGCGGAACAGCCTATGTTAACTCATTCATGTTTTCCAGGATGGTTGCACCAATCTATCCCGTATATATATATCAGCCGGACGGGACACCTGTTCTTGATGCTGACGGAAATAAGCTGCCCGATTACGGTGCCACTTTCGGACGTGCGAGGGCCTACATATCAAACAGCAACCCACTGGGAACAATAACACTTGATACCCGCGAATACAAGCGTGACGGTCTGACAAGCCGCGGATTCGTAGAATTCACTTTCCTTGAGGACTTCAACCTGCTTCTTAATGCCAGTGCCGATTATTACGGGTTCAGCGGACTGACGCACCAGAATGCTCTCTATGGAGATGCACAGGCGTTCTCGGGAAGATCCACGAGGGAGACGCAGCGCACCATGAACTTCTCGGCAAACCAGTTGCTCACCTGGGGCAGGAGCTTTGGCGACCACTCAGTAGATGCTCTTGTCGGTCACGAGAGCACCCAGTACCAGTTCAATTTTGTCAATGCTGTCCGCACGGGGTTCCCGTTCGGTGGACTTGTAGAGCTGGATGCTGCTGCAACAGCTGAGGGTTCAAGATCATACGAGCACAACCACAGGCTTGAGAGTTACCTCTCAAGGATCAACTACGACTATGCCAACAGGTACTACTTCTCCGCCAGCTACAGGATGGACGGTTCATCCCGTTTCCATCCCGACTATCGCTGGGGTAACTTCTGGTCGGTCGGAACATCATGGAGGCTGAGTGAGGAGAACTTCATGCAGAACCTTGTTTGGCTTGACAACATGGTTGTCAGGGCGAGCTACGGCGCACTTGGTAATGAGGCTCTGCCGAGCTACTATGCTTATCTCGGGCTTTATGCCACAGGATGGGACAATCTTGGTTTCCCGGGACTTCTGGCATCACGCCTTCCCACTCCCGACCTTACATGGGAGAGGAACAACACCATGAACGTTGGCCTTGACTTCAGGGTATTCAACAGGCTGTCATTCAACATAGAGTATTATATAAAGGATAGTGACGGACTGCTGTTCCAGAGGCCGATCCCGCCCTCAACCGGGTTCTCATCAATAGATGACAACATTGGTGCAATCCGCAATGCCGGTATTGATCTTGAGATCAACGCCAATCTAGTATCTGCAAGGAACTTTATCTGGAACGTAGACCTGATGCTGTCGCACTTCACTAACGAGATAACCGAGCTTCCGCAGGATGAGATGATAGTGGGCACCAAGCGCTGGGAAGTGGGCAAGTCAATATACGATTTCTGGATAAGGGAGTTTGCCGGCCTGAATGAAGAGGGCCGCGTCATGTGGTACAAGGACATCATTGATGGTTATGATGATGACGGTGAACCGATAATCACAGGCAGGGAAACTACTACCACATATGGGGAGGCTGACCGATATTATGTTGCAACCTCAATTCCTGATTTCGAGGGTAGCTTTTCAAACAGCATGAGGTTCGGTGATTTCGACTTCTCATTCATGCTCAACTTTGGTGTGGGCGGAAAGGTCCTTGACGGTGTTTACCAGTCGCTTATGCACAACGGCACTTATGGAACACACTGGCATAAAGATATTCTTGACAGCTGGACACCTGAGAATACCGACACCGACAACCCGATACTTATAGGAGACCAGAATGCGAACGGTACATCTTCCAGGTTTTTATTTGATCGCGATTACCTCAGCATAAGGAGTGTTTCGCTGGGATACAGCCTTCCTGCAAGCATGCTTCAGACCGTTGGCATGTCCAATACCCGTGTTTTTGTAACCGGTACAAACCTTTACACGTTCACCTCCCTCCAGGGGATGGATCCGACACAGAGTTTTGGCGGTCTTCAGGGGCACAACTATACTCCTCTGCGTACCGTTACATTTGGTGTTAGTATGAATTTCTAAAAAAATATAATATGAAAAGATTTGGTTTAATATTATTAATAATAGCCGGCATAACAGCCGCCTGCTCGGAGGACTTCCTTGAGACGGCGCCGACTAACCAGATCTCTGATGCAGATGTTTTTACAACTGTTCAGGGATGTCAGACCGTTCTTGACGGAGTACTGCGCAACATGCGTGCATACAGTGATGGTAGACACGACCAGTTCGGTGTTAAGGCCCTCGACCTTTCAATGGACTTGATGGGCGAGGATTTGGTTCAGACCAATCACCACTGGTTTGGATGGTGTTACCGGCTTGACAATAACCAGGCAGGATATGCCAGGCCGTCGTTTGTATGGAGGCAGTTTTACAGGATCATCAACAATGTGAACAACATACTTGTTAATATAGATGATGCATCAGCCACCAGCGCTGAACAGAGGGCCAATGTAAAGGCCCAGTCTCTTGCTCTTCGTGGTTATTCTTATCATAACCTTGCAGAGATGTTTCAGCAGACCTATGCTGCCAACCCAAGTGCACCTGGTGTGCCGATCTACACAGAGCCCACCCAGGACGGCAATCCAAGGGCACCCCTGTCAGAGGTGTACCAGAGGGCCGCAGATGACCTGGATGAGGCGATTGCGCTCATGAACGCCAATCCCGTTGGAAGGAGGCATATTTCTGATATAAACCTCAATGTTGCTCACGGCCTCAGGGCGCGCGTTGCACTCTATATGGAGGACTGGGCAACAGCAAGGGATCATGCAGCGGCTGCCCGTCAGGGAGTTGCTCTCAACACAAGGACACAATACACTGCCGGCTTCGACAGTTACCAGGCACAGAGCTGGCTGTGGGGACTTGAGATTGATGATGAGCAGTCGACCATCTATGCCTCGCTTTTCTCACATCTCGACATGACCGTTCCGGGGTATACCGGACTTGCACTTGGCCCCAAGGTTGTCAGCGCAAGGCTTTATGACGAGATGCAGGATGGCGATATCAGGAAGGAACTGATTGGGCCCTATACCATTGCAGCTGGGATAACGATGGACTACATCAACCTCAAGTTCAATGCAGGACGTCCCGGGGGCAAAGGATTTGCTGCCGATTACGTGATGATGAGGCCCGAGGAGATGCTTCTTATAGAAGCTGAGGCAAGGGCTGAGCTTGGCGACAACAGTGGCGCACAGGCCCTGTTGCAGGAGCTTTGGGATGCCAGGTTTGAAGATGCACCTGCTGTAACAGAGACAGGACAGGCTTTGCTTGATGCGATCTATCTTGAAAGAAGGATAGAGCTCTGGGGTGAGGGATTCTCAATGCGCGACATAAGGCGTTTGCAGAGGCCCCTCGACAGGACCGGAAGTAACCACCAGGCCTATGCCAACAGTCCCCTGTATCTTGAGCTGCCAGCAAATAGTCCGCTTTTCATTTACCAGATACCGCAATCCGAGATCGACAATAACGATCAGATCACAGCAGGTGATCAGAATCCGTTGTAATTAAACAACTGACAATAAAAAAAATCCGGGCATTGTCCCGGATTTTTTTTATCATTGGTATTTCAACCCGGGGCCTGTTTGAACACCGGCAGGCAGAAAATTGTTCATAGGGAGATACCCTGCGGCAGAAAGGGGTTTTTAGCAGTATATGCCGTCAATCAATACCAGGATGCACGCAATTCTTATAACTCTGATTCTCTTTCTGTTGTGCCCTGCACTGTCTGATGCACAGGAAGCACCTCAATTACCTTCAGGCTCGGTTCATGAGCTCCGGGTGATTTCCGACCGGCACAATGAAGAATACAACAGGCGTAAGGCCGGGGCGGTTGAGTGGGCCATAAGGAACGACAAGCCGGTGCGGAGGGTGATGGAAGACGGCAGGGTCGTTGAGATTCAGTATATTGATACGACAGGAATACCTGTGTACCATACCACCTTCAATTTAGTTTCTGCAGTTACCGTTACGACCGACATGCTGCATCAGGGAGGGGGACTCGGACTGGATCTGGCGGGGAGCGGGCATACGGCAGGGGTGTGGGATTCAGGGATTGCCGATACTGCCCATACAGAGTTCTCAAAGAGGGTTGTTGCAAAGGATTCTTTTACAGATCCCGATAACCATGCCACGCATGTTACCGGTACGATCGCTGCAGCCGGGCTGGATTCGGCTGCAAGGGGAATGGCATACGATGCCGGGATTGTCGGTTATGACTGGAACAACGACATATCGGAAATTGCGCGGGAGGCAGCCGGGGGACTGCTCATCTCAAATCATTCGTATGGCATCAAGCTTGGATGGACAAGAGATGACGGTGAGTGGGTGTGGAACGGGCCTGAGGATGCTGAACAGGATTACCGGTTCGGGTTTTATACCCGTCGCCAGAGCCGCGCGCTGGATGATATCGCCTTTAATGCACCCGGACTTTTAATGGTATGGTCGGCCGGTAATTCACGTACCGGCGAGGGTGACGGTTCAAGGGAGCCTAACGGTCCGTATGATTGTATCGGGCCTGAGGCAATTGCTAAAAATGTTCTTGCTGTAGGTGCCGTGGATAAAATTCCTGGAAGATATGAAAAGCCTTCAGATGTCAGGATGACCTCTTTCAGCAGCTGGGGCCCGTCAGACGACGGGCGGGTCAAGCCCGATATTGTGGCGCCCGGCCAGAGTTTGCTTTCCACCCTGCCTGATGACAGGTATGGTCTGTCGAGCGGAACCTCTATGTCGGCGCCGGTGGTAGCGGGATCACTGCTGCTGTTGCAGGAGCTGTACCACAATATCCACGGCAGGCATATGCGTGCTGCCACCCTGAAGGGCCTGGCGATACATACTGCCTTTGACACTGGCAGGAACAGGGGTCCCGATTACAGCTTCGGCTGGGGTATGATGAATACGTCGGCTGCGGCAGGCATTATTACTGAAGAAGACGGGTTATCTGTTATAATAAGGGAACTTAGCCTGAATGAAGGTGATGTGTATGAGTTTGATTTTTATTCTGACGGTGTGTCTGACATAACGGCAACGATATCATGGACAGATCCTCCGGGAACTCCCCCTGAGACAGACTCCATAAATCCTCCCGACCTGATGCTTGTTAACGATCTCGATCTGAGAATAACCGATGACGCGGGAAATGTTTATTACCCCTGGATACTCGATCCGGCTGATCCGGAGAAACCTGCTGAGAGAGGAGACAATTTCAGAGACAACGTCGAGAAGATACTGATCGAAGATCCGGAGCCCCGCAGGTATACGGTTTCGGTATCACACAAAGGGGAACTTCAGAACGGCAGCCAGGATTTTTCTATTATCTTTTCTGCATCTTTAGGGCAACCTGCAGACCAGACAAATCTTTACTGGATAGGAGGCAGCGGATACTGGAATGATCCTGAAGGATGGTCGCTGGCTTCAGGAGGAGAGCCGGCAGGCATTATTCCCAATGACACCATAAATGTTGTGATTGACGAGAACTCATTTGCCGATCCCTCTGATATCCTGTCACTCTCTTCGGATGTTTTCTGCAGGTCGTTTTCCTGGCTTGGCAAGGGGGGCAACAGCATTGATATGGACGGGAATGACATCGGGGTTTCCGGCGACCTGCTGGTATCAGGCAATATGGACTTTTACTCAGGCGGGGGAGATTTTGTATTGAGCGGGGTCAGCGGAGTAATAAATACAGGCAGAAATCTGGGACGGCCTTTGAGACTGGTCTTTGATAACAGCGATGGCCACTGGAGGCTGTTGAGCGATATCCGCGCAGAGAGTATTGTGGTCAGTTCGGGAAGTGTGGATATGTCGGACAGGGGCCTCTATATCGGCAGTTTTTCTTTTGCCGGCGAACTTCCCAAATTGGTCAGTTTCAGCGGCAGCAACCTGTTTCTGCTGGATAGCTTTATTGTTGAAGGTAATGAATTTATTGTTAATGCCGAAGGGATGACTGTTATCATTGATCTCGAAGATAAGGATAACCGTGTTTTTCTTTCTGCCCCGTCAGTTGTGTTTGAAAATACGGAGGTCATAAGAGGAATACTGTCCGTTGAGGGAGATCATGAGAAAGGTGTTATGGTGAACAGGGGGGGACTTGAACTCAGTGGTAATAACAGGATAGCTGAGCTTCTGCTTGATAAAGGGTCGCTGACATACCTTCAGGGGGGCAGTGAGCAGGTCATTGAAGGGTTTGAAGTAAAATCTTCTGCTGACGATATGGTGTTGCTGCAC
Source organism: Bacteroidales bacterium (assembly GCA_007133565.1). Classification (GTDB taxonomy): domain Bacteria; phylum Bacteroidota; class Bacteroidia; order Bacteroidales; family PUMT01; genus PXAP01. The sequence goes on along the minus strand of SLMM01000131.1, from coordinate 6,589 downwards.
TCAATGTCAGATGAGCCGGCTAAAATAAGGCATGACAAGTATGTGAAGTTCTGTTTTGACTACATGGATATTTACAATGTAATTGCAGGTGGGCGTGCGGTTTATGGCTCAGGGGAAAACAGTGTGCTTTCAGGCGAAACTACAGGCTGGAACCCGGGCCCTTGTAAGGATCTGCTTTTTGCAAGGTTTGAAGTTGAGTACCCGTGTGACCACGCACAGACCCGTTTTGTCGACAAAAGTGACGGAAAGATACAAAGCAGGTTCTGGAGTTTTGGCGATGAGGCCGTAAGTGGCGACACATCGGTTTTTATAAACCCGGTATATACATACAGGTCGCCCGGGACCTACCTGGTGAGCCTTACCATCTCCGGTAACGCGGATGAAACATCTACCGAAAGGGAAATAACGATTATTGAGAACACTCTTGCAAAGAATGAGATTATAACCGACCACAGTACAAACAGGTACGTGTCGGCCGAGACTGCCCCTAATTACCAGTGGTACCTGGACGGCCTTCCCATTCCGGGAGCAACAGGCAGAACACTTGATATGAATGATTACACAGGGGAGATCAGGGTGCTGCTTACTGACGACAAATGCAACAGGTTCTCTGAAAAACTGATTGTCACCACAATAGAGGCGACTCCTTACGGAGAGGCGCTGCTCCTTTATCCTAATCCCGTGACCAGCTACCTGAATATTGAGCTCACGGGATCTTTTACCGGCGAGGTACAGTTTGAGATAATAGACCTTTCCGGTAAGGTGATCGGTTCATACAGACAGTTCAAGCATGGCGAAACGCTGAATATCACTCTTTCGGGGGACTGGCGGCCGGGGTATTATCTTGTAAGGATTACCAAAGGGAATGAAGTGCTTGTAAGAGGGGTAATCAAACAATAACAGGCATACCCCGGATTGTCATTAAGCCTTCTCAAGGCTCGGCTTTCGCTGATCTGAGAAGCCTCCCGGGGAGGCGGTTAACTAGCCTCCAATGTATTCACTTTCCGGCAGACCGTATTCTTCGTCCATCTTTATGCCCATATCCCCAAGCCTGTCGAGGATGGGATTATAGATTTCGGGTATTACCGGTATATGGACCCCTTTCGCTGTGATCTTACCTTCGAGTATCATTTCAACCCCGATGGCTGCAGGTAATGCAACGGTGCGGGCAACGGCTGTGTCGGTGGCCGGAGAGCCGTAATCCAGCATTGTTGATTTGATCACTTCACGATTCCCGTCATTGCCGGATACCAGGAAGATGTGCTGCATGGCAACCATGTCGCGCTCATCATCACCCAGCATCATTTTATCGATCATAATGTCGGAAACAACCTCAAACGGTGAATCAATACCGCGTCCCATCGGTTTCTCTTCCAGAAGTCCGAGCCACTCAAGGGCTTTCAGGGGAAGCGAAAATTTACCGGTATTTAGCATTGTTGCGATCTTTCCTGAAAGGTTACCGTTCGGCTCAATGCCTGCCGTGGTTGCAACAAATCCGGCAAAGCTCATGCCTGAAAAATCTTTCTTCTCTGTTGAGAGGAGCCCCAGCTTCTTTATCGCATCCATTATTTCACACCATCCCGGATTCCGGAAGGTGCCCCTGACCATCGTCTTTGTTTCAGGTATGCCATACAGGTCAATATAGGGCAGAGAATCCCTGTTGGGATAAACCTCAAGAGGCCCCACATCCGGAAAATCAATCTTCAGCGGGTTTTTAAAGAGGTCTTCAGTTGGCACGGTTACTGTTTTGCCATCCCTGAGAAAACGGCCGTCATTGTTGCCCGCCATCACTACTCCCTTTGGGCTCCAGGAGAATCTGTACCCGAAGGGATTTTGTGCAGCCTCCGGGGCAGGCAATGCCCCGCAGATGGAGTAGAAACCCTCCACCTTGCCGCCTCTGCCTTTAACATCGTCTATTATACGCATCGCCGACATGTGGTCAATGCCAGGATCCAGCCCCAGTTCATTCAGAATGATTATTCCGGCATCTTTTGCCTGGCTGTCGAGTTCCTGCATCTCCGGTTTAACATATGAGGTGGTGACCATATTCTTTTTGTGCCTGATGCAGTACCGGGCTACAAGGGGGTGCCATGCCCAAGGAAGAAGGCTGACTGTTATATCGTGTTCACCTACCATTCTGTCCAGCCCCTCCTCGTCGTCAACTGTCCACTCCATGGGCCTCCCCTTCGGATGGTTTCCGGTCATGGCTTCAGCCTTCGACCTTGTACGTGTGGCAACGGTAACATAAATGTCCTTTTCAAGGAGGTACTTTACAATGGGCCTTACAACCATTCCAGCCCCGAGAATTAGCACTTTGTACATAGCAGTATCCGAATTTTTGTTCGTCAAAAGGGTTGCAATGTAAAAAACCTAAAATAGACAGAATTAACATTACTGGTTATGATTAGTATCATACTGCATGACATGAAACATATGTTTCACAGCATCGGGTGCCCGGAACTCAGACTACCGGTCAGTGCAGGAAATAGAGGTAGAAATCGCCTGTCAGCTTTTTGAATTCGTCTGAGTATTTGTGTCTCCTGTCAAGTTCAATGACCAGGTCGCTCTCTTCAGTTTTGCCCGGATGCCTGGTGAACTCCATCAGGATGCGCTTCGGGGGCTTGCCCGGGTTTGGCTTTACCCGTGTGGCCCTCCTGCAGTGAAGTTCTCTCAGGCCGGCTTCTTTTATGAATTTTGAAGATTCGGGCACGGGCAGGATTATGCTGAATCTGCCGCCTGCTGAAAGCATTCTGTCCACACCTTCTGCCAGCCTGCCTGTTGAAAGTGAGCCTGAGTGCCGGGCTGTTGTGCGGGAGGGGAGGGGACTGGCAAGGGAGTTCCGGAAAAAGGGAGGGTTGGAGACTATAAGGTCGTACTTATGTTCATTGGATTTACTGAATCCATTGAAACAGGCATGGTAAATGTCTATCCTGTCACCCCACGGGCTGCCTGCTGCATTTTGTGCCGCCTGTTCATGTGAGGCCCTGTCAATCTCCACCCCTTCTATAAGGCACAAGGGGTTCCTCTGAGCAATCATTACAGCAATCAGTCCGCTACCTGTTCCGATATCAAGCACCCTCCGTGCTCCGTCAACATTGCACCAGGCACCCAACAGAACCCCGTCTGTGCCAACCTTCATAGCACACCTGTCATGTTTGATGTTGAACCTTTTAAAACGGAAGACGCCTGCTGCCATTATGAATCAGGATTAATACAACCTCAGGAACTGCCAATGCAACCCAGATAATGAAAAATGACTTATCCTGAGTGACTTTGCAAAGTTAAAATTTTATAGCTTTGAATAGATTCTGCCCGGAAATTAAGGAAGCTTTTGTGTTAAATTGTCGGGGTGGCAAGATTGCAATCAGAAAATTATTTTTTGTCAAAATCTTTCTATGGCGCCTAATCCAAATAATGCAAAATCATATTTAGCCGGATCTTCCGGGTCAAAATTTCTTAAAACTTCATCCAGTTCAACAACTGCCTTTGCATCATTCTGTTTTCTTTTGAGAAGGCCAAGTTTCCTGGCAACATTTCCGGAATGAACATCGAGTGGACATGAGAGGATTGATGGAGATATTGAGTCCCAGATGCCAAAATCCACTCCTTTGTCGTCTTTCCGGATCATCCATCTGAGATACATATTCAGCTTTTTTGCTGAAGATCCTTTATTTGGGTCAGACACATGCCTCTCTGTTCTTTTTTCGTGCGGAAGTTCAAAGAAAATCTTATGTAACTCGTGTATGGCGGGTTGAAGAGAATTAGTCGCTTGATAAGTCTGGAAGATAGCTTCAAGTCCGCCTTTGTTCTTATATATGTGCCGGAGAGCTTCCAGGAAATAAACCAGATCGGTGGAATTAAATGTCCTGTGTACAAAACCTTCGACCGCCCGGAATTCGTCATCACTTGAATTCATTATGAAATCATATGGTGAATGATCGAGCATTCCCATAATCCGGTTTGCACTCCTGAGTATCATCTTTCTGTTTCCCCAGGCGATAGTGGCTGCAAGAAAGCCGGCTGTTTCAATGTCCTGTTTCTTAGTAAATTGATGAGGAATACTGATTGGATCACATTCAATGAAAGAGGGCCGGTTATATTGGTCAACCTTTTCATCAAGGAACTCTTTTAACTCATGCCTTTTTAACTTCATTTTTTTCTTACCTTCTCGTCCACTATCCTGCCGTCATGCATCGTCAGGCACCTGTCGGCCATACCTGCCAGGTCGGTGTCGTGCGTTACAATAACGATTGTCTGGCCAAACCTGTCACGCAACGAGAAGAAGAGCCTGTGCAGCTCATTCTTGTTTTTCGAATCGAGGTTACCCGAAGGCTCGTCTGCCAGTATGACCGCAGGATCGTTGATCAATGCCCTTGCCACGGCAACCCTTTGCTGTTCTCCTCCTGAAAGCTCTTTTGGCTTATGGTCGGCACGTTCCTCCAAACCAAGGAAATTAAGAAGATCACGGGCCTTTTTTTCTGCTTCGGCAACCGTCATATTTGCTATATAGGCGGGTATGCATATATTCTCAAAGGCGGTGAACTCGGGCAGCAGGTGATGGAACTGGAAGACAAACCCGATATTCCTGTTCCTGAAACGTGCCAGCTCTTTGTCGTTAAGATTCCGGTAATCTGCACCGTTTATGGTCACTTTTCCGCTGTCGGGCTTACTCAGGGTACCAATAATCTGCAGGAAGGTGGTTTTACCGGCACCGCTCGCGCCTACAATTGAAATTATCTCCCCCTGGTTGACACTCAGGTCTATACCCTTTAAAACCTGTAATTGCCCGTAAGATTTTTTTATTTTTTCTGCTTTTATCATTGCCCGGAAAAAGGTTTTATAATGCCTGGATACCTGCATCAGGTTTTAAATACGATGTAAATATAAGCAATGTATGTTATTAACAGGAGAATGCCTTTCCACCGGTTTAGTACCGACCTGCCGTATGGAAGCATAAGCAGAAGCAGCAGGGTTGAGAGCGCCAGCATCCAGTAAACGTCGAAAATCATCTCGATATTAACCTCGATAGCCTTTATCATGCTGGTAACTCCCAGTATGCCAAGTATATTGAAGATGTTGGAGCCCAGGATGTTCCCTATGGAAATATCCAGTTGTTTTTTAAACGCAGCCACAACAGAGGTAGCCAGTTCGGGAACACTTGTTCCGAAGGCAATTATGGTGACTGATATCACACGTTCGCTTACCCCGAAACGGCGGGCGATAGATTCTGCGCCGTCAACCAGCCAGGAGGCCCCGAAATAGAGTCCCGCCGAGGATATTATCAGCAGCAGGAGGGATACCCGGAGAGAGAACCGCGCCTTGTCAAATACATGCTCTATTTTTGACAGCTCCGTCCTGGACTGCCTGACCGACCATGCAACAAACAGTGCAAGAAGTGCCAGGAATATTGCTCCTTCAAAAAATGTGAGTTTGCCGTTTAACATAAAAAGGGTAAAAAGCAGGCTGGCAAACATCATAAAGGGCCAGTCAAACTTAACGGAATTCTTACCAACGGGTATATTAATCATTATACCGGTTAGTCCCAGAACAAGTGCAATGTTTGATATGTTTGAACCAATTACGTTTCCTATGGCAATATCAGGATGGTTTTTGAGAGCGGCACCTATGCTGACTACCAGCTCAGGTGCCGAGGTTCCGAGTGATATAACGGTAACCCCGACAACAAGTGTGGATATCCGCATGTGGCTTGCCAGAGCCACCCCGCTTCTTACCAGCAGGTCGCCGCTTATGAGAAGAACGGTAAATCCAAGGATCAGGTAGAAGTAATCCATTTGATGACGGTTAAAAGCAGGCCGGCACAGAAGGCGGCCTGGCCGGGCTGTCAGCTTTCAGGCTTGTCTTTGGCCTTGCCGGCTCCGCCAGCAGTTTTGCCTTTGGCTTTGCCGGCTTCGTCAGCGGTTTTGGCTTTGGCCTTGTCAGCTCCGCCACCGGTTTTGCCTTTGGCTTTGCCGGCTTCATCAGCGGTTTTGGCTTTGGCCTTGTCAGTTCCGCCAGCAGTTTTGGCTTTGGCCTTGCCAGCTTCGCCAGCGGTTTTGCTTTTGGCCTTGCCAGCTTCGCCACCGGTTTTGCCTTTGGCCTTGCCGGCTCCGCCAGCAGTTTTGCCTTTGGCCTTGTCAGCTCCGCCACCGGTTTTGGCTTTGGCCTTGTCAGTTCCGCCACCGGTTTTGGCTTTGGCTTTGCCGGCTTCATCAGCGGTTTTGCCTTTGGTTTTGCCGGCTTCATCAGCGGTTTTGCTCTTGGCCTTGTCAGTTCCGCCAACAGCTTTTTCGTTTTCGTCACCATAGGGACTGTAGGGACTTTCCGGAGCACCTGAAGTTTCCGGGCCGGTGATGCCGGCAGCTGCAGCAGGGGTTTTGGCACTTTTGCTTTTTTCGCTTCCGGGTTCTTCCGCTACAGGTTCCTTTTCTTCAATCCTGCCTTTCACCTCATCCATGTCTTTCCGGATCTCCTCGGTACTTTCACGGATATCGGATGCCTCCTCCTCCAGTTTATGTGCCACCTGGTCAAAATCCCTGCGGATTTCACCGGCTGTTTCGCGAATGCCCGCGGTGCTGTCGTTTATCTCTCT
>SLMM01000108.1 GCA_007133565.1 Bacteroidales bacterium | reverse complement strand
CCGGGTGAGCTGCCGTCCCGCAGTCCGGCACTACCCGTGGCACCCGTGAACCCTTATTTTGAGGCTTCTTCCAGTTCCCTGACGATCTGCCTGATTACCGTTTCAGAGGGTCTCAGGTGCGGAGGCAGGGCGGGTACCGCCTGTTCCAGTGTGAAGCCCATAACCTGGCTTAACCAGGGAGATCCGGTAAGCAGGGGGAGATGCCTGTAAAGGATCTCACGTGACTCCCGGTATGCCAGCATTTCGCCTATGGTGTTCCTGCCGGTGAAAATAGGCAGCGGCCCCGGCTCCGGCAGACCGGCCCGTCGGGCTAGTCTTTCAGAACTGTATGAGAATATATACCGGCCCGAACCGAGGTGCACCATTACATCGTCGCCATACTGTGCCATTTTCAGGATACCTTTATTTGATGCACGATCTGCTGCACTGCCCCCGACATCTTGAACAAGGACTTCGGGAAGGATTACCCTGCCGACGGTGTTCGGAGGGATGGCTACGTGAAGCGTAAATGTCTGGCCTTTGATATCCCAGGCAGATTCTATCTTGCCGTACATTGTTTTAATTATTGCCCTGGCATGATCCAGTCCCCCTCCCGGTACGGGACTGATTATTGAGGAGCTGTAGCCTGAGCCGGGCTCAGGGCTGATGCCGGCAACAGTTTCGAAAAGCCATTGTCCGATAGCACCGTAGGCGTAATGGTTGAATGAGTTCATGCCTTCGTCCTGGAAGGTGCCGTCAGGCTTGATACCGTCCCATCTTTCCCATATGGTTGTGGCTCCCATTGTTACCGGATAGAGCCAGGAGGGATACCTCTCCCTGAGCAGCAGGTTAAATGCAGTTTCGTGGTGGCCATACCTGCTCAGGACGGGGTTAAGATGGGGAGTGCCGAGGAAGCCGGTGGTAAGATGCCCGCGGGACAGCACATCTGTTACCAGCCTGTTCACGGCAACCGGTATATTATCCTCCGGCAGGAGGTCGAAGGCAAGCGCGAGCAGGTATGCAGTCTGGGTGTCTGACATCACCCTCCCTCCCGGGGTGACATACTCACGAAGAAATGCCTCCCTGATCTCTTCAAACAGCTCTCCGTACCGGGCCGCATCATCATCCTTTCCGAGGACTTCAGCCGATCTTCGCAGCAGGTCGGTTGAATGTGCAAAGAACATTGTTGCGATCATGTGGAAATCGGTGTATGCTCCGGGGTAGTGGGCATTGCTCTCGGTACTGTAGGATAGCCAGTCGCCGAAACTGAAATCTGTATCCCACAAAAAGGGTTTGTCGTTGGTCGCGGCGCGGCGCCTCATGAATTCAACCCAGGACTTCATGCTTTCATACTGTTCTTCCAGTATCCTTTTGTCGCCAAAGTAATTGTAAAGCGACCACGGCACAATCAGCGCTGCATCGCCCCAGCCGGCTGACCCGTAGGCACCGTCGCCCAGTACGTTGGGCACAACGTGGGGAACGCTGCCCTCCTCGTTCTGGTCCGCCGCCAGATCGCCCAGCCATTTGGAAAGGAACCCTGCTGTGTTCATGTTGATGTTTGAGGTTGGTGCAAAGACCTGTATATCACCTGTCCATCCCATTCTTTCGTCCCTCTGCGGGCAGTCTGTTGGAACATCAAGGAAATTGCCCTTCTGTCCCCATACTATATTATGCTGAAGCTGGTTTATGAGTGGTTGTGAGCTCTGAAAATGTCCCGTGGGCTCCATTTCCGAGTGGATAACAACTCCGGTAAGGTCATCGGCTGTCAGCCTGCCAGGGAACCCTTCAATGGCAACGTACCTGAATCCCTGAAAGGTGAAACGGGGCTCCCACACCTCCACTCCCTCACCTTTAAGGACATAGGTGTTGGTCTGGTCTGCTGATCTCAGGTTGTCGGTGTAAAAATTACCGTTCCTGTCGAGCACCTCGGCATGCCTCAGTGTAACCCTTGTGCCGGATGGCCCCCTTACCCGGAGCTTTATCCAGCCGATCATATTCTGTCCCATATCTGCCACCAGATCGCCTTCAGGCGTGGTGAAGATATCAACAGGCCTGAGCTCCTGTATCTTCAACACCGGAGGAGCCTGTTGTGCTATAAGTTTGGCTTTGCCGTGAGAGGCAATCCTTACCCCCTGCCAGTTGCTGTCGTCATACCCCGTCATGGTCCATCCATCTTTTTCAAGCCGTGCATCGTAATATTCGCCGTTATAGATATCCGACCGGAGAATTGGCCCGGTACAAGATTTCCAGTCCTCTCCGGTACCGTAAACCGTTGTGCTTCCGTCTTCATGTGTGATAACGATCTGTGCCAGCAGGGCAAGGGTTTCACCGTAATAGTTGCGCTGGTCGCCCCAACCGATATATCCCCTGAACCAGCCGTCGCCAAGGAAAACACCCACTGCATTTTCACCCTCCTGCAGGTAACCGGTTATATCATATGTCTGGTATTGAAGCCTGTTCAGGTAGCTTGTCCATCCCGGTGTAAACAGATCCTCTCCGATCCTGCGTCCGTTGATATGCATTTCGTAAACCCCGTGGGAGGTAACATATGCCCTTGCCGAAACTATTCCCTTCCCGGCCACGAACTCAGAGCGCAACATCGGTGCCGGCTGGGAGGTTGAATAATCTTCATCGAAACCTGGCTCTATCCATGATGCCACCCATTCACCACTGTTGAGCAGCCCGGTTTCAAAAAATGCTATATCGCTCCACGACGATACTCTGCCATGATTGTCCCATACCCTCACCTTCCAGTAATAACGGGTTGAGGATTCGAGGGGAGGGCCACCCCAGCTGTTATGGACAGATGAGGATGATTCAACCTGTTTGCTGTCCCAGATGAGGTCAACCCCTTTTTGCAGTTGTTCCCTGCTTTTGGCCGACTGAATCTGCCAGGCAGTCTGCCGTGTATTCTGAAGATCGCTTTCTATTATCCACGAGAACTGCGGAATCCGGCTGTCAATGCCGACAGGATTGGTGTAATACCCGGTAGTCAGTCCGCCAACACCCGGCAGACTTGCTGACGCTGCATCAGATGCAGCGGCGGTATAATTGAGTATCAGAAATGCAACCGCAGTCAACAGTTTGCTTGAAAATGCTATTCGTTTCATAATTCAGAATTTTGTTTAAACCAAAAGTACATAAAATTTTTTCGCCTGTGGCAAAACAATTTACCGTTAATTCCTGTTTTAATTATGAGATGTTAAAACCGGACCGGCTTGCAAAGAACAGGACTGTTTTTTTGCTGCTGCTAAAATTATTTTGATATGGGAGCGAAGATAAGTGCAATATTGACCATACTCCTGTTTTTGTCATTTTTGATAAATCTGACGGCAAACGACGGGAAACCAGAAAATATCGTGGTGGAGAACCTTGAGGTCTGGACCGACCATATTGCTGAACAAAAGGCCTTTCTGCACCTGGATAAGTCTTCTTACCAGGCGGGGCAGACCATATGGTTCAAGGCATACCTTGTAAACGCAGTTACCCACCGCCCCGTGTCCGGTAAAAGCAACCTTTATGTAGAGCTGCTTGATACCGAAGGCAGGGCCATGGCAATACGGCTGCTGCTTGCCGAGGATGGTGCTGCGAAGGGTGACATAAGGCTTGGTTCCAACTTTCCTGACGGGAACTATGTTTTAAGAGCTTATTCCGGTTGGATGAGGAACTCCGGAGAGGAGGGCTATTTCAGCCGGGACATGTATATAAGCAATCATCGTTACGAAGATGTGGTGCCCAGAATGGAGGTCTTCAGGAACAGGATCTTTAACTGGAGACTTGGCAGGCTTGAAAGAAATTATGATGTTGCATTCTTTCCTGAAGGAGGCAACCTCGTTGCCGGCACAACCGGGAGGATCGCATTCAGGGCCTATGACCGTCTGGGGCAGGGCCATAAGGCTGAAGGCAGGATAGTTGACCGTGCCGGCAATACCGTGGCCGTACTGGAGACCAATGACCAGGGAATAGGTGTGGCAGAGTTTGAACCGGTAAGGGGCGAGGAATACCAGGCAAGGGTATCGGTAAACGGAGGACGCAGAAACACCTATGACCTGCCGGCAGTCCATGATGAAGGTTATGCACTGAGGATAGACCAGGATGAAAATAACATCATTCTGCAGCTATCTGCTCAGATGAGCCCCAATAATCCGCTCTACTCCGAAGAGGTTATTGTTGTCGGACATACAAGGGGCAGGCCCATGTATGCCGGCAGTCACAAGATAACAAACGGAAGTATTACCCTGGAGCTGGACACAGAGCTCTTCCCTTCGGGCATTGCGCATTTTACGGTATTTGCTTCTGGTGACACCCCTGTTGCCGAAAGGCTTGTATTTGTTGACAGAGATGAGGGACTTACATTTACGCCTGTGGTAGGGACCTCACAGGTAGGCGACGACAGTTATATTGACCTGAGTCTGACTGTGAGGGACAAGCACGGTAACCCTGTGAGCGGCAAATTCTCCCTCTCTGCAATATCGGGCATACCCGACGAATCCTCTTTTGTTCCGGGCATCTTGTCGTACCTGCTATTCAGCTCCGACCTCAAAGGGATGAAGGGTGATCCGCTGGTTTACCTTCAGGAGGCTGATGACAGGGCTGCTATGGCCGACAAGCTCCTCATGACATACGGATGGAGGCGTTTCAACTGGGATGATGTGATAGCCGGCGAGCTTCCGGAAAACAGATTCTCGGGCGAACCCGGTCTTACTGTGGCGGGAAGGCTCAAAGATCCGTCCAAGGATGAGTCACTTAGCAATTACCCGGTAAACCTGATGATAAGAAGCGGGCATGATGACCTTTATGAAACGACAACCAGTCGTAACGGTATTTTTGTCTTCCCCGAGCTTTTCTACGAGGGCGAAGTAAGGATGGAGCTGTCAAGCCGGAGGCTGCCGGGCAACTACCCGCCCGAGTTTGATCTTACCGTGCAATCGGTGAGAGACTTTGATTATGATCCGGGTGTACATACACGGGAGCATAATGTAACAGCCAGGGGAGATAACTGGAGCCGCGACAGGACAGCCGGACGATCTCCATATTCTTCGGCTCCGCGCCGCGAAACATCCCCCCGTGTTTACGGTGTACCCGATCAGACGATATACATCGATTATGAAACCTCGACTGAAAGATCGCTTTTTGATGTGCTGAGGAACAGGGCCACGGGGCTGCAATTTGATGGAGGACGGATAATAATTCGGGGCCCGTCAAGTATTTATGGTGCAAATGAGGCAAGGTTCATGCTTGACGGTATGTTTGTTAGCCGAGATGCATTTCTGGGGCTTTATCCGCGTGAAATCGAGCGAATAGAAATATTCAGGGGCACCAGTGCGGCCATTTTCGGAGTGAGGGGAGGAACAGGTGTTATCCTTGCCTATACAAGGAGACCCGGCTACACGGGGCTTGAGGATGTCCTTGAGCTTTCAATGCTTGGTTACCATGAAGCCCGCGAGTTTTATTCCGACAGGGTATTGCTTCCGGGGACAAGGGTTGATGACACCAGGGAGACAACCATATACTGGGAGCCTGATATTGTAACAGGACTTAACGGTACAGCCGATCTGCGGCTTCCGATGAGGGCCGATGTCGAAAGGCTGATTTTTACCATACAGGGAGTTGGTCATGATGGATTGCCGGGGTATTCAAACTTTACCCTCGATATAGAATGACCTTTTTGCGATACATTTAAAGCGTGCATCATTTCTTGTCGTAAACGCTCCTGGTTTTCTGTTTTTCAAATACGACTGCCGTCCGGTTGGGAATATAAAGCTTAAGGTAGTGAGGTGAGTTTACCTTACCGTTCCACTGGGTTATGTACTCAATACTCTCGTCAATGCGTCCGAACCCCCCGAAATCGTTATTGTCGCTGTTGAGCAGGATTTTGTAGCGGCCGGGGGTCATTTTAATGCCGTAATCTGAAAATGACACTGAGGGGTTGAAGTTAAACACAAAAAGGAGAGTGCCTCTTGTAAATGCCAATACCTGGTCAGACTCATTGTTGTGTACCAGGTGCCGGGAGTACGAGTAATATGCCCGATCCCTTCTGATTAGTGAGATCATCGCCCTGTCAAAATCACCCAACTGGTGGTATTTTAGCCTTTTGTCTCCTGCCAGGCTCCACTGCCTGCGTGCATAATAATAGGACCAGTTATTACCCTCACGGGGGAAATCTATCCATTCGGGATGCCCGAACTCGTTTCCCATAAAATTGAGGTAACCGTCTCCTGCAGTAGCTGAGGTAATAAGCCTGATCATTTTGTGGAGGGCAATACCCCTGTCGATGATAAGAGACTGTGATGCTTTGTCCATGAAGTCATACATCTCCTTGTCCATTAGCCTGAAAGCTATTGTCTTGTCGCCCACCAGTGCCTGATCGTGTGATTCGGCGTAGGAGACGGTCTTCTCTTCTGCACGCTTTTGGGTTAGTTCGTGCCATATTTCGCCGATATTCCAATTTTCGTCTGACCTTTCTTTAATGATCTTTATCCAGTAGTCGGGTATGCCCATTGACAGGCGGAAGTCAAATCCAATTCCCCCGTCACCGGCAGGAGATGCCAGGCCGGGCATACCACTCATCTCCTCAGCAATGCATATTGCTCCCGGTTTAACCTGGTGGACCAGTTTGCAGGCCATGGTGAGATAGGCAATGGCATCCTCGTCCTGTCCGCCGTCGAAATAGTTTTCATAAGTTGTAAAGCTCCTTTCGAGTCCGTGATCCAGGTAAAGCATACTCGTTACCCCGTCGAAGCGGAAACCATCGAAGCCATATTCTTCGATCCAGTATTTACAGTTGGAGAGGAGAAAATGGGCAACTTCAGGTTTGCCGTAATTGAAGCACAGAGAATCCCAGGCTACGTGCTCCCTCTTTGCCCCTGAATGGAAGTACTGCCATCCGGTTCCGTCAAACTCGGCAAGGCCCTCGTTTACATTTTTAACCGCATGGGAGTGGACCAGGTCCATTATAACGGCAATTCCCATCCCGTGAGCCTCATCAATAAGCTTTTTCAGGTCGTCGGGAGTGCCGAAACGGGAAGAAACGGCAAAAAAGTTGGATACATGATAACCGAATGAGCCATAATAGGGGTGCTCCTGAATTGCCATCAGCTGTATTGCATTGTATCCTGCCCGCTGTATATAGGGCAGTACCTGCTCCCTGAACTCATTGAATGTGCCAATCCTCTGCTCTTCGGTTGCCATTCCGGTGTGAGCCTCGTAAATCAGCAGGGGTTCTCCTGAGAGGTCAGGAGGAGTGTTCACCGGGCGGTAAGGCTCGGGCGGATCCCAGTATTGTGCATTGAATATCATCGTTTCGTTGTCCTGAACAACTCGCTTTGCGTATGCCGGTAAGCGGCTTCCGGAACCACCATTCCATTTTACCGACAACCTGTAAAGACCTGAATGCTTAATCACATCATCGCCTGCTACAAGCTCCCATACTCCATTCTCTTTAGCGGTAAAGGAATAATCCTCACTCTCCAGCCAGCCGGAGAATTCACCGATAAGGAATATTTTCACAGCATTGGGGGCCCATTCACGGAACACTATACCATCCTTGTGCCTGTGAGCACCGAAAAACAGATGTCCGTTCGCAAAGTCCTTTAACGGCAGTCCTCCGGTTAGAAGCTTTTCTGCTTCAACGGCTCTTTTCTGCCTGGACACTATCTTCTTTTCATATGGCTTAAGCCACGGGTCAATTCTGATGATTTCGGGGGTCTTCATAGGCCTGTTAGGGTTAGTGAACAGATTTATCAAAATTAGGTAATTTCAGAGAGTAGTGAAATGCCCGTTACAATAATTTCCTGTTTTCATTTTTGAAGAGTAATGCGATAATTGTATATTGTACACTTAAAAAACTGCAAATTATGAGGGAAGACAAATATGTAATAGGGCTCGATTACGGAACAGATTCGGTCAGAGCACTGATAGTAAATGCTTTAACAGGCGCGGAGGCCGGCTCTGGCGTATGGCATTACACGCGGTGGAAGAAAAACATGTACTGTGATCCTCCGAAAAATATGTTCAGGCAGCATCCTCTCGATTATATTGAGGGACTGGAGCAGTGTGTCGCGCAGGCTCTGGACGGTGCAGGTGATGATGTAAGGCAGAACATAGCGGGCATCTCGGTCGATACTACAGGGTCCACTCCCGTGGCGGTTGACCAGAAAGGAGTCCCCCTCTCACTGAAGCAGGAATTTGAAGATAACCCCAATGCCATGTTTGTATTGTGGAAAGATCATACGGCTGTACAGGAGGCTGCAGAGATAAATAAACTGGCAAAAACATGGGGTGGTGCTGATTATACAAAATATGTGGGGGGCATCTACTCATCAGAGTGGTTCTGGGCAAAAATACTTCATGTTCTGCGAAAGGATGTTAAGGTAAGGAAGGCTGCATGGTCATGGCTGGAGCACTGCGACTGGATCCCGGCGTTGCTGACGGGCAATTATTACCTTCCGGATATTAAGAGAAGCCGTTGTGCTGCAGGCCATAAAGCAATGTGGCACCCCGGTTGGGACGGATTGCCTGGAGAGGAGTTTCTGGTCAGGCTCGACCCCCTGCTAAAGGGCTTGCGCGGGAGATTATACACCGATACATATACCAGCAATGTTGCAGCCGGCAAATTGACAGATGAGTGGGCGGAGAGACTTGGTCTTCTGCCGGGTATCATCGTTGGCGTCGGAGCCTTCGATGCCCACCTGGGTGCTGTTGGGGGAGGGATAAAACCCTGGCATATGACCAAGGTAATGGGAACATCTACATGCGACATGGTAGTTGCTTCTGCCGGTGAACTGGGCGACAGGCTGGTAAGGGGTATTTGCGGGCAGGTTGACGGCTCCATTATACCCGGCATGGTCGGACTTGAAGCAGGGCAGTCAGCTTTCGGCGATGTGTATGCGTGGTTCAGGGACCTGCTGATGTGGCCTCTTGTCAATATGCCCCCGGATATTGCAGGCTTGTCTGATGATGCCAGGGAGCAACTGATCGAAAAAACAGCTTCCGGCCTTATTGAACGCCTGTCGGAGGCGGCCGTTAATGTGAATCCGGAGGAGAGCGGACTGATGGCGGTGGACTGGCTGAACGGCCGCCGCACACCCGATGCAAACCAGTTGCTGAAGGGCGCGGTGGGGGGACTGACTCTGGGCAGCGATGCTCCCGCTGTTTTCAGGGCGATGGTAGAGGCTACCGCATTCGGGGCAAAGGCGATCATAGAACGGTTTGTTAGCGAGGGTGTCAGGATTGATGGGGTTATTGCCCTTGGTGGCGTTGCAAAAAAGAACCCTTTTGTAATGCAGATAGTAACAGATGTTCTTAATATGCCCGTATCGGTCGTACGCAGCAATGAGACCTGTGCTCTTGGCTCTGCCATGGCTGCTGCGGTGGCAGCCGGAATACACCCCTCTTTTGAGGATGCCCAGAAAGCAATGGGCAGTGGATTTGAGGGGGAGTTCTCACCCCGCCCGGAATTTGCATCGGTCTATGAAAAAATGTATGGGAAGTACCTTGATTTTGCCGCAAAAATTGAGAAATTGCAGGGCTAAAAACAGTAAACAGTCTTGAGGATACTGGAAGGAGAATCTGTCAGCCGCCTGAAAAACCCTGTTGTCTCCATCGGGGTCTTTGATGGTGTGCACAGGGGCCACGCCGCAGTTTTTTCTGCTGTCAGGAAACGGGCTGCCGAAATTGGCGGCGATTCTGCAATAGTTACTTTTAATCCCCATCCCAGGATAGTTCTGGATGATAAACCGGGGCAGATAAAATATCTTACCACTTTTGATGAAAAGGCTGAATTGATAGCTAAGAACGGTATTGATAATCTGATAGTATTCAATTTCACAAAGGAATTCTCCAGAATTCCTCCCTGCAGTTTCATTGAGGAGTACCTGGTTGAACGTACCGGACTGAGCCACCTGGTGTTTGGGTTTGACCATCATTTCGGCCACAGGCGGCAGGGCAACTACCACAGTTTGCAGAACTGCGCCGGGCTCCATAATTTCTCCATCGAGCAGCTAGAGCCGGTCATATCGGGCAGCAAGCGGGTCAGCTCTTCACTTATAAGGAGGATGCTTTCAGAAGGTGATGTTGAAAATGCCGCAGAATTGCTGTCATACCCATACAGCCTGCGCGGCAGAATTGTCGGCGGCAGGCAGGTCGGCAGAATGATAGGTTATCCTACTGCAAACATACTTCCTGATGATGACCACAAACTTGTTCCTGCAACCGGTGTGTATGCGGTAAGCGCAGAGACAGGGGGCAGCAGTTTCCCGGGAATGATGAACATAGGATTCAGGCCCACCCTCAGAAGGGAACAGGGAGAGATAAGCCTGGAGGTCCATGTAATAGGTTTTGAAGGAGATATATATAACCGGTTTATCAGAATCAGTTTCATAGGCAGGATGCGGGACGAGAAAGATTTCGGTTCTCTCGAACTGCTGGGCAGGCAACTTGAGGAGGACAGAAGAAAGGCGCTGGAGATATTCTCATCCTTCAGGCAGCCGGGCGGCAACTGACTGCTGAAAGCCTGACCAGAATTAACCGGGCTAAGCAAAAGGGGCATAACGGACCAGTGATATATTTTTATTATTTTTGTATCAAATACAGGATCGAGGTAAAACCATCAAAATATTATTATGGAAACAATTACTGAGGCATTACCCTGCAAGATCAGGGATATAGGCCTTGCAGAATGGGGAAGGAAAGAGATCGAGCTGGCAGAAAAGGAGATGCCCGGGCTGATGGCGCTCAGGGAGAGATATGCCGAGGAGAAGCCGCTGAAAGGTGCCAGGATAACCGGTTCGTTGCACATGACCATACAGACGGCCGTGCTGATAGAGACTCTTGTAATGCTTGGCGCCGAGGTGCGCTGGGCAAGCTGCAACATCTTTTCAACCCAGGACCATGCCGCTGCAGCCATTGCACGGGCTGGAATACCCGTTTTTGCATGGAAGGGGGAGACACTTCGTGAGTACTGGTGGTGTACTGCCCAGGCCCTCACATTCCCGGGGGGGAAGGGCCCCAATATCATAGTTGACGACGGCGGCGATGCCACCTTGCTGGTCCATAAAGGCTATGCTGCCGAAGAGGATGCTTCTGTTCTCGACAAGGAGCCGGAGAGTGCGGAGGAGGCAGAGGTGCTCAGTATACTGAAAGAATACCTGGGGGCTGATAATGGCAAGTGGCACCGTATGGCGAAAGGTATAAGGGGAGTTTCAGAGGAGACCACCACAGGGGTAAACCGCCTCTACAGGATGGATACTTCAGGGACTCTGCTGTTCCCGGCGATAAACGTAAATGACTCGGTAACCAAATCGAAGTTCGACAATCTTTACGGCTGCAGGGAATCGCTGGCTGACGGGATCAAACGGGCGACCGATGTGATGCTTGCCGGAAAGGTTGTCGTGGTGCTTGGTTACGGAGACGTAGGCAAAGGCTCTGCACGGTCGATGAGGGCATACGGCGCAAGGGTGATAGTTACGGAAATAGATCCCATATGTGCCTTGCAGGCTGCCATGGAAGGCTTTGAGGTTAAAACTATTGACGAGGCTCTGGATGAGGGCAACATCTTTGTGACAGCCACAGGAAACAAAGATGTTATTACGGTCGAGCATATGGCCAAGATGAAGGACCAGGCGATTGTTTGCAATATAGGCCATTTTGACAACGAGATACAGGTGGACAAGCTTGAGAACTACCCGGATATTGAGAAGATCAATATCAAGCCACAGGTTGACAAGTATATCTTCCCGTGGGGTCATTCAATCATCCTGCTTGCCGAGGGCCGTCTTGTTAATCTTGGCTGCGCAACCGGACACCCGTCATTTGTTATGAGCAATTCATTCACAAACCAGGTGCTTGCACAGATCGACCTGTGGAAGAATAAATACAAAGCCGGTGTATACAGGCTTCCCAAGGCTCTGGACGAGGAGGTTGCCAGGCTTCACCTCGGGCAGATAGGGGTCAGACTGACCAAACTGACCAGGGAGCAGGCCGACTATATCGGGGTGCCGGTTGAGGGGCCCTATAAACCAGACCATTACAGGTATTAAAAACTATTGGCATGATCACACCCCCGCCTCTCCGCCCGGGCGACAGGATCGGAATAGTTACACCTGCAGGAAGAATCTCAGGCGGTGCATTGGAAAATGCAGTTGATCATTTCAGAAGCTGGGGCCTTGAGGTTACAGTTTCGCCCGGCGCCTATTCTGTCTGCAACCAGTTTGGAGGCACAGATATGCAGCGTACAGCAGGTTTACAGGATATGCTTGATGATGAAACAGTCAGGGCGGTCATCTGTTCCAGAGGGGGGTACGGCTGTGTTAGAATTATTGATAAGCTGGATTTCGGTAACTTTTTGCGGAATCCGAAATGGATAGTAGGGTACAGCGACATAACCGTGCTGCACAGCCATGTAAACCGGGTTTGTGGAGTGGAGACACTGCACGGACCGATGGCTGCCGAGCTGTCGCCCGAAAAAAAGAGCCCCGTTTCACAACGTTCGATGGAACTTCTCAGGGAATCGCTTTTTGGCACGATGCCGGCCTATTACATGAAAAATCATCCGCTTTCGCGGATGGGCAGGGCGTCGGGAGTGCTTGCCGGCGGCAACCTGTCGGTGCTTTACAGCATCCTCGGCTCAGCATCAGCCCCCGACACCGGTGGAAGCATCCTGTTCATTGAAGAGGTGGGAGAATACCTGTACCACCTTGACAGGATCATGATGGCGATGAAGCGCAGCGGGTTGCTTGGGAATATCGGGGGACTGGTCGTGGGGGGATTGACCGGGATGAAGGATAACGATGCCCCATTCGGAAAAACCGCCGAAGAGATAATAGCAGAAGCGGTGGAAGATTATGACTTCCCGGTGATGTTCGGCTTCCCTGCCGGCCACCAGCCGGAAAACCACCCCCTTATCATGGGGCGGGAGGTAACCTTATCGGTAGAGGATAAAACAGGAAGCATAACTTTCAGGTAAACGGCCTGCTGAGGCCTGCAATGAGGAATATGGCAGAACACAACAAGATTGGCATTCGCGGTGAGGCGATTGCCGCAGACCACCTTTCAGAAAGATCGTATACCATACTTGAAAAGAACTGGAGGTCGGGCCGTCTCGAGGTTGATATAATTGCCCGTAAGGGCAACACGTTAATAGTGGCCGAGGTCAAGACGCGCACAGGCAGTTTTGTTGAAAACCTGACAGAGGCTGTTAACAGGAGAAAGCAGCAGCTGCTGATTCGAGCTGCCAATGCATACGTATGTAAATACAACCTTGATGTTGACGTTCGTTTTGATATCATTACAGTTGTTTTTGAAGAGGGCAGTTTCAGGGTTACTCATATTGAAAATGCCTTCTATCCACCGGTCAGGAGCTGACCGGGTTCCTGTCAAACCACTAAAGGAACTATTCAGAGAGCAGGTTGCAGCCACGTATGTCGGAGTTGTCGAAACGCCCCATAACTTCAAAACCGCCATCGGGAACCCTCCTGCCAAGATCGGCCGTTTCAAGGAAGGCGCAGGAGTCGATGTTTGCAAGATCTATAATGTTGATCCCGCCACTTTTCTCCGGCTCCAGGTATGAAAAAGGGTTGTAGGCATCTCTTATCATTATCTTCATCCAGGGTGGAGTATGAAATATGCCGTTGCCTTTTGACCAGGCTTGTGAAAGAAGTTCGGTCATGCCATATTCGGAATGGATACACTCCAGTCCGGTAGCTGACTTAAGTATGTCATGCAGCTCTTCACGGGTTATCTCTTTTCTTCTTCCCTTCATGCCTCCTGTCTCGACAATGGTGGTGTTTTCAAGCCGGAAATTCCGGTTCCTGAACAGGTCCAGCAGTGCAAAGCTTACCCCTATAAGCAGTGTCTTTTGATGGTTCTTCTCATTTTCCGTCAATACCCGGGTCAGCGCAACAGGGTCGTCACGGTAGAAACCGCTGTGTGGATGGCCGCTCCTTTTTATCAATACCCCGGCCATATATACCAGCGATGAGTCTCCTCTTTCAATATAGGATGGAAGCAAGGCAAGTATGCAATAGTTTTGCGGATCACCATAGAACATTTGAAAGCACCTTATTAAGCTTTTCTCATAAAGCCCGGTATCGGCAACGAAATGCACTGAAGGAGAGGTGCTGCCGGTCCCGCTGCTTCTGAAAATGACGCTGCCGGGCTTGCTGCCCGTATAAATACTGTGGTTTTTGAAAAAAGACAACGGAAGGCAGGGGATATCATCAGTTTTCACCAACTTTTCCGGATCGGCACCGAGAATCTCAAGATACTGGCGGTAAAGGTTATTATTACGGTACTGGTATGAAAACAGCTCCATGGCAACCTCCTCAAAACAGGCATCGCTGCTAATGTTGAAAATTTTTTCTGTCAGCCTTGTCCGTATGTCTGCAGGCATGGTTATTATTATGAAGAGACTGAAGCCTTGCTGGTAATTGTCGTATTTGCCTTCCGGGCATAATAGAGCCCGTAAAACTCCCGTTTATCAAACTTGCGGTTTATCATGAAACAATTGCAGGGTAAAAACAGTTTAACGGGTATAAATATTGTAACAAAGATACTATCAAACTTCGGATATTATTAATGGAACAAAATAAGGAAAAAGAGCTGCTGAGACGAATTGCAAAACTGGTCAGGCAAAACAAGGAGTTGTATGAGAAAGTCAGGGTTCTGGCCGAATCCAACGATAAGCTTACTGAACAGGTTGACAGGTATGAGCGCAGGCTTGCACGCCTCAGGGAGGGAGCACCCGGTGCAGCAGAGGCCGAAGATCAGACCCGCCTGCTGAAGTTCAAGATGGGTACCGTGTTGTTTGCCGATATACAGGGCTTTGGCAAGCTGACTGACCAAATGGACACCCAGTCGATGATGGACGACCTCGACGACCTCTTCTTCCGGTTTGATGCGATAGTTAAAAAATACAAACTTCAGAAAATAAAGACTATTGGTGATTCATATATGTGTGCAGGCGGCGTTCCCCAGAAGAACAGCACCAACCCGATAGATGTAGTAAGGGCTGCGCTGGAGATGAACCAGTACCTGGGCGATCTGAAGAAGAGGTCTGATACCAACCGGGTCTGGGATATAAGGATAGGAGTGCATACCGGACCAGTGACGGCCATTGCAAATGGAAAAAGGAAAATATCCTGGGAGCTTAAGGGAGACACGGTGAATATTGCCAGCAGGCTGGGATCATCATGCGAGATCGACAGAATAAATATCTCTGCCAATACATATGAGCTTGTAAAGGAGTTTTTTGCATGTGAGTATAACGGGAAGATACCTGTCAAGTACCTTGGAGATCTGGAGATGTTCTACGTAAAAGGGATAATACCGGAGATATCTGAAGGGGGACGGGGACGGGAGCCCAACAGCAGGTTTGACACAAAATTCAAGCTTATACAGTTTGTTGACCTGCAGGAGCTCATTCTTGACAAGCTGGAAAAGGAGTTGCCTGATTATCTTTATTATCACAATGTTAAGCATACCATTGATGTCGTTACAGAAGTAGAACTGATTGGCTGGGCCGAAGGGGTGAGCGAGGAGGAGGTGTTGCTTCTTAAAACTGCAGCGCTGTTTCATGACTCAGGCCATACGGTGGGCTATGACAGGCATGAAGAGCTGGGATGCGGACTGGCAAGGCAATACCTGCCCGAATATGACTTTTCTGATGAACAGATTGACAGGGTGTGTAAGCTTATAATGGCAACACAAATGCCTCCCAAACCGAATAACCTGCTTGAAAAGATAATGTGTGACTCAGATCTTGATTATCTTGGCCGCAGTGACTTTATACCTGTTTCCAATACCCTCTACAAGGAACTCAGGGAGCAGGAAAAGATAGGATCGCTGAATGACTGGAACAAACTGCAGATCAAATTCATCACAGGACACCAGTACTTTACTGAAACTGCCCGGAACCTCAGGGAGGTAAATAAACAGAAACAGATAGAGCGTATAAAAAACCTGATAGAGGAAGAGTGAAAGGTGACGAAGGTCCGCTATACCGGCGTGCAGCCGCCGGGATCCAGCCAGGGGCAAGGGTGTCTCGCCTTAATACTGCGCGGGCTCCGGGTTACCCCCTGACAGCCTTTATGCCGGGCAGCTCCTTGCCTTCCATATATTCGAGCATTGCTCCGCCGCCGGTAGATACATAGCTTACTTTATCGGCAAGGTCATACTTGTTTACTGCCGCAACCGAATCGCCCCCGCCGATAAGGCTGAATGCGCCCCTGGAGGTTGCTTCGGCAATTGCCAGAGCCACGCTTCTGGTGCCGGCCTCGAATTTTTCCATTTCGAATACACCCATGGGGCCGTTCCAGAGAATTGTTCTGGAGTCTCTGATAATTTCCGAGATCCGGCTGATGGATTCTTCGCCTATATCAAGCCCCATCCAGCCGTCGGGAACCCTGTCAGCAGCTGTTTTCTGAACCGAGGCTTCGGCATCGAACTTGTCGGCCACCACATTGTCGGTCGGCAGGATCAGCTTAACATTCTTATCCTTTGCCTTTTCGATAAGTGCAAGAGCAATATCCAGCTTGTCTTCCTCAACGATCGACGAGCCGATATTGCCGCCCTGCGCCTTGATGAATGTATAGGTCATACCCCCTCCTATTACCAGGTTGTCGACTCTTTCGAGCAGGTTCTCAATTATCAGTATCTTGTCTGACACCTTGGCTCCTCCCATTATTGCAGTGAAGGGCTTTTGGGGGTCCCTGAGCACCTTGTCCATGCTTTTGAGCTCGCTTTCGATAAGATAGCCGAACATTTTGTTTTCGGGAAAAAACCTGGCAACGATGGCTGTTGAAGCATGTGCACGGTGCGCGGTGCCGAAGGCATCGTTAACATAAACATCGGCCAGTGAAGCCAGCCCCTGGGCAAACTCTTCATTCCCCTTTTCTTCTTCTTTGTGAAACCTAAGGTTCTCAAGAAGAAGTATCTCACCGGGCTTAAGGTTTTTGGACATCTCAAGCGGCACATTGCCAATGCAGTCGCTTGCAAACCTGACAGGTGCCCCGGCCAGTTTGGAAACATGCTTTACGAGATGCTTGAGAGAGAATTTCTCCTCGTATCCCGCTTTGGGCCTGCCAAGGTGTGACATAAGTATAACAGAGCCTCCTGAATTGAGGATCTTTTTGACAGTTGGCATGGCCGCCCTTATGCGGGTGTCATCGGTTATCTCAAAGCTGCTGTTAAGGGGCACATTGAAATCCACCCTTATAAGGGCCTTTTTCTTTTTAAAGTCAAATGTTTCGATTGTATTCATTTTTGCTGGTTATAGTTAGTAAATGATTATCAGATGTCCTGCTTCTAATGGCCGGTAATTCACCTGCAGGCCGTATCGTCTGACCGTATTTTTTTGCCTTCGGTTCTGCCGGCATGTGCAAAAGTAAAAAACTATTTTTTATTTTACCTTTGCGTGGGGTTGTTCTTACAAATATTACCCATATGTTTTTTAAAGATGTTACAGGCTGCCGGGAGTTAAAGGAGAACCTGCTGCAGATTGCCGGGAGGGAACGGGTCCCTCATTCAATACTTTTTACGGGAAGGCAGGGGACGGGGGCGCTGGCACTGGCAATTGCGTTTGCACAGTATCTGAATTGCGGCAACAGGCAACCGGAAGATGCATGCGGGGAATGTTCACAGTGCAGGAAATATGCCAGACTGGAACATCCTGACCTGCATTTTGTCTTCCCGGTGGCCAGGAAAAAAGAGGGCCCCCGGGAGCCTGTGAGTGACGACTATATTACCATGTGGCGGCAGGCAGTGCTGGAAAACCACTATCTCAGCCTCTACATGTGGCTGGAGGCTATGGGCGTGGAGAACAAACAGGGGTTCATAAGCCGGAATGAAAGCGTGCAGATCCTGAAGAAGCTTGCTTTAAAGAGTTTTGAAGCAAGGTACAAGGTTATGGTCATATGGATGGCTGAAAAGATGAATCCGCATGCGGCAGGCACACTGCTTAAAATTCTCGAAGAACCGCCGCCCGGAACGGTCTTTCTGCTTATTGCAGAGGACACTGATCAGATTCTGCCCACCATTCTCTCGCGGACCCAGATATTCAGAGTGCCCGGCCTGGACAGGGACCTGACAGAAAGTATAATGACAGATATGGGAGTTGACGACCCTGCCCGTGCGGAAAGACTCCTTAGGCTTTCAGAAGGCAGCCATCTCAAGTTGCAGGAGCTCGTAAATGAGGATGACCAGGCCACATATAATTTCAGTATGTTCGTTCAGTTTATGCGGCTGTGCTATGTTCCCGATTTTGTTGGCGTTACAAAGTGGACTGAAGAGATGGCAGCCAGGGGCCGTGAAAGGCAGAAGCATTTCCTCAATGATGCCCTGAGGCTTATCAGGGGCAACTTCATCCTCAATATTGAAGCGGGCGATATGGATCTTCTTACTGAGGAGGAGAAAGAGTGGTCGGCTAAGTTTTCACAATTTATCCATCAGGGCAACATTTTCAGCTTGTGTGATGAATTCAGCAGGGCATCGGTCCACATAGAACACAACGGTTACGGCCGCCTGGTTCTGTTTGACCTCGCCATCAAAACGGCACGGTTGTTAAAAACCTAGTTTTTATTACTTTTCTCCTGTAAAAACAGAAATTTTGTTTTAATAAAATATCCAAAATTTCTGTTTACAGTCGGAACCGCTACGCTTTCCCATAAAATTTTTTCATCTTTGCCTTTGTGTAACTAAGGTGAAAAAATTTTATGTTCATTTGTACTTTAAATCTGAACCAACAGTTGAATTGACGGAAATGACAGTATATTGCAGGGGTTGCTCCGCCATTCTGACCGAAACGGAGACGAATCACAACAAACACTGTTCATGCAACAGTCTTGATGTGCACGACTGGCTTTCAGATCTGAAAGGCCTTCCTTGCAGGCATGATATTGTCGAAGTGAGGTTTAAGAATACGAGGAAGGGGTTTTTCCGGAATGTCAATAAGCTGTCTCTTAAAAAAGGGGACATTGTTGCAGTGGAATCATCGCCGGGCCACGATATCGGAATTGTATCGCTGAGTGGCGAGCTGGTTGAGGAACAGATGAAAAAATACAATGTGTCTGCCAACGATGAGAGCCTGAAAAAAATATACCGGAAGGCCAAGCCTGCCGACATTGAGAAATGGAAAGAGGCAATATCGCTCGAAATACCCACCATGCTGAAGGCCCGCCAGATATCGGAATCACTCGGACTTGATATGAAGATTGGAGATGTTGAGTACCAGGGTGACCATACTAAGGCCATTTTCTATTACATTGCTGAAGAACGTGTTGACTTTCGCGAACTGATAAAGGTCCTGGCCGAAGAGTTCAGGGTGAGGATTGAGATGCGACAGGTAGGTGCGAGACAGGAAGCCGGGCGGATAGGGGGTATAGGTGCGTGTGGCCGCCAGCTTTGCTGCAGCACCTGGCTCAGCAACTTCACTTCGGTCACCACAAATGCTGCGAGGGTGCAGGATATTTCCCTCAACCCCCAGAAACTTGCAGGCCAGTGCAGCAAACTGAAGTGCTGCATCAATTACGAGGTGGAGGTTTACAGTGATGCAAAGAAAGAGTTCCCTGACCTTACAAAGGTTCTGGAAACAGGTGAGGGAAAATATTTTTTT